>NZ_JBHJZS010000048.1:0-16497 GCF_042271185.1 Microbacterium sp. NPDC055910 | reverse complement strand
ACCCCGGACCGTGGGTCAGGAAGGACGGTTCGCCTTGGCCACGTCGCCGCTGAACAGCTTGTCCAGGAAGGCGTCGAGGTCTCCGTCGGTGCGCGACTGGTACCACTGGCCGTACTCCTGGTAGCCGATCGCGGGGTCGTATCCGAGGCCCACGACGGTGTCGAGCCAGCTCTCCATCGTCGACTGCGCGTCGTCGACGAAGGTCGCGGGGTCCTCGACGCCCGCCAGCTCGCTGCGTGCGCCCTCGATGATCCCGGCGTTCGCGTCCTCGAGCGCCGCGGTGACATCGTCCTCGAACGCCTCGACCGTGCCGCCGTACTTCTCGGACTGCACGAGCAGGTCCATCTCGGCGCCCATGCCGCTGTTGATCTGGGCCTCGACGAACACATCGAGCCGGTCGTGGAGCAGCTGGCGGGCGGGGAGGGGCAGCGACTCGAAGACGCTCTGGTTGATGACGAGCGAGGCGAAGCCGCCCGCGAAGCCGGTCGTGGGGACGTAGCGGACGTGCGGGGCGACCTCGACGGAGCCGTTGAGGGCGAGCGAGAGCGGGCCCGATGTGGTGCAGTCGATGACGCCGCGCTGCAGCGCCTCATAGATCTCCTGGACCGACAGGCTCACGCCCTCGATGCCCAGAGCGTTGAACTGCGGAGCGTTGAGCCGGGTGCCCATGCGGGCGCTTGCGCCCTTGAGCTCGGCGAGTGTCGAGCGCGGGCTCGAGCAGGCGATGACATCCGGGCCGAGCGCGTAGACCGGCAGGAGCGGGTAGAGCCCGATCTTCTCGAACTCGGCGCGGATCGGCTCCGAGGCGAGGGACGACTCGAAGGACCAGCCCATGAGCTGCAGAAGGCCGACGAGCGGTGTCTGCTCCGCCGTGATGCTCATGTCGATCAGGGCGTTGGAGGCGGCGAGCTCCTCGGGCTGGTAGGCGGGGATCGTGTAGGACATGTCCAGACGACCGTCTGCGACGGCGTCGCTGACCTCGGTGGCCGGAGCGACAGAGTAGGAGAAGTTCGTCTCGAACTCGATCTTGCCGCCGGACCAGTCGGTGACGGCTTCCTGGTACTCCTCGAAGTACTTGCTCGTGATCGTCCCCGGCGCGCCCGCGGTCTGTGTGATCAGCGTGATCTGGTCGAGGTCGGCGAAGGCGGCCTGGTACTCCGCCTTGCTCGCCCCGAAGGGCACCCCAGCGGAGTCGGAGGATCCGCCGCCGCCCGCCGTGGTGCTGCCGCAGCCCGCGAGGGCCAGGGTCGTGACGATCGCGACGGCAGCGGTCTGTGCGGCTCGCCTCATCAGGGGTGCATGGTGTTTCTGGGGCACGGTGTTCTCCTTCTCGTGCGTGATTGCTGAAGCGCGGCGCGCGTCAGCCCATGGAGGGCAGGAACGTCGCAATCTCCGGGAAGAAGATCAGGAGCAGGATGATCGCGACCGACGCGGGCATGAGCCACAGGATGGCGACGAAGACGTCGCGGAGGGTGATGTTCACGCCCTGGTTCACCGCGGGGTCCTTGGTGATGTTGTGGATGATGTACGCGAGGATGCCGACGGGCGGTGTGAGCACCGCGAGCTCGCCCATGAAGACGACGAAGACGCCGAACCAGAGCAGCGAGATGTCCATCGCCTCGAGCGTGGGAACGAGGATCGGGACCGTGAGCAGCATCATCGCGAGCGGGTCGAGGAACATGCCCATGATGAGGTAGATGACGGCCATCAGCAGGAGGAACTGCCACGCGGCCATCTGCGTGCTGGTGATCCACTCGCCGAGGTCGCGGGTCACGCCCGACAGCGTCAGCATGCGCGAGAACATCGTCGCGCCGATGAGCAGCAGGAAGATCGCCCCGGTCGAGACGGCAGTGCTGACGGCAGCAGAGCCGATCGCGGCGAACGGGCGGTCCTTGCGCTTGTAGTAGACGGTGAGGACGACTGCCAGGAGCGCCGCGACGGCGCCGGCTTCGGTGACCGTCAGCGTCCCGGTGTAGATCCCGCCGATGATGATGCCGATGAGGACGGGGATCGGCCACGCCGAGAGCAGACTCCGCCAGCGCTCGGACCAGGTCGAGGTCTCGCGGACGCGGGGGCCGCCGTTGACGTTGGTCAGACGCGGCCACACCATGCTCATCGCCACGAGCACGATGGCGAAGACGATGGCGACGAGGATGCCGGGGCCGAGGCCCGCGATCAGCTGCGGGCCCACGGGCACGCTCGCGATCCCCGCGTAGATCACGAGCATGATGCTGGGCGGGATGAGCTGGCCGGGCAGGCCCGACACGGCGACCGAGACGATCGCGAGCCGCTTGTCGTATCCCGCCTTGATCATCTCCGGGATGCCGACGCGCGCGAGGGCGTAGGTCGTCGCGATAGACGAGCCGCTCACGGCCGCCAGTCCCGCGCCGGCGAAGTTCGTGCCGACGGCGAGGCCTCCCGGCATCCAGCCGAGCCACGACTTCGCCGTGCCGTAGACGCGCGTCGTGATGCCGGACTGCCAGAGGAGGAGGCCCATGAGCACGAACATGGGGATGACGCTGAGCGTCCATTCCGCCACGGCGTTGTAGGGGAGGTCCATGAGCGCGCTCTCGGCGGCGGCGGGACCTCGCAGCGCGAGGGTCCCGAGAAGCCCCGGGACGACGAGCGCGACCGCCACGGGGGCCTTCACGAAGACGAGCCCCAGCATCATGATGATGCCCATCAGGCCGATCGTGATGGCGCTGGCGCCCGTGAACATCACGACCGCGGGGACGAGGATCGCGGCGGCGAGGATGATGAGCAACGCCCACGACGAGGGGCGGTCCTTCGGGACCCGATCGGTGCCGATCGGTGCAGGGACGAACGTGCTGGTGTCGGTCATTTCTCGGGCTCCCCGGTCGCGGCGGACGCGTGCGAGAGCATCCGTCGAATGCCTCGGATCAGCTGGATGGTGAGGATCACGGCGAAGGCCGCGAACGCGATGGGAAGGAAGAACGTCGCCGGCCAGATGGCCACTCCGCTGACACCGGCCGTGCGACCGATCTCTGCGCTCTCGATCGCCATCAGCGCGCCGAAGTACGCGAAGAGCACCGCGACGACGAGGGTCAGCACCTGCAGCACGATCTCGACGATCGGGCGGGCGACGCGAGGCAGCCGGTCAAAGAGCAGGCTCGCTTCGATGTGCTCGTTGTTGACCTGGGCGAGGGCGATCCCGAGTGCGGCGATGAGGGGGATGTACCAGAACTGCGTGTACTCGAGCGTGCCGAAGATCGGCTGATTGAAGAACGCCCGGAAGAGCGCGTTGAGCACGACGTGCACCATCATCGCGAAGATCGAGACGATGGTGACGGCGGCGACGATCGTGCCGAACAGCCCCCGCCGGGGCGCGACGGCCTCCGGGGCGGCGATGGATTCGTCGGTCATGAGTAGAGCCCCTCGATGATGTCGGCGTACTTCGCGATGATCGGCTCGCGGCGCATCTTGGAGGTCGGCGTGAGCTCGACCGTTCCGGGCAGCCACTCGTGGGGAAGCACGTGGAACTTCTTGATCTGCTCGACCCTGTTGAGCTTCTCGTTGCCTCGCGCGACCGCTTCGCCCACGGCGGCGAGGAGCCGCGGATCCTCGGCGAGCGTGCGCAGGTCCGTCGCTGCCAGGCCCTCCTGTGCGGCCCAGGACCGGGCGTACTCGCCGTCCAGCACGATGAGGGCGACCAGGTAGGGCCGCCCCTCGCCGAACGCGAGCGTCTGGCCGATGAGGGGGCTGGAGCTGATGATCGCCGACTCGACCGTGACGGGCGAGACGTTCTTGCCGCTCGAGGTGACGAGGATCTCCTTCTTGCGGCCGATGACCTTGAGGTAGCCGGCGTCGTCGAGGGAGCCGAGGTCTCCCGTGTGCAGCCAGCCTTCGTCGTCGACGGCCTCCGCCGTCGCGTCGGGGCGATTGTGGTAGCCCACGAAGATGCTCGGACCGCGAAGCAGGATCTCGCCGTCGTCCGCGATCTTCAGCTCGACATGGACGCCCGGGCGCCCGACGGTGCCGATGCGGATCTCGCCCATTCGGGCAGACGTTCCGCCGGCGCCGCTCTCGGTCAGGCCGTACACCTCCGCCATCGGGATGCCGATCGCGTGGTAGAACTCCATCAGCGGCCCGGGGTTGGGGGCGGTCGCGACGACCGCGATCTGGAGGTTGTCCAAGCCCACCTGCGCGCGCCAGGGCTGGATCAGCTCGTCGCGCGCGCGGGCCGAGAGGGCGCGGACCTCGTCGGGCACCGCGTCGCCCGCCTGCTCGCAGCGCACCTGCTGGAAGCTCGCCTCCAGGCCCTTCGTCACGGCATCCCGCTCGGCCTCGTCGAGGGTCAGCACCCAGGACTCGAACGAGGCGCGCAGCTTCTCGAAGGTGCGCGGCGGCCCGTAGAAGTAGCCGGGGTTGATCTCGGGAAGGACGTTGACGACCTCCCGGGGGTCGGCCACCGTGACAGCCTCGAAGCCCTGGACGACCGTCATCCCGTAGCCGCCGGTGCGCTCGCCGATGTGGGCGGTGGGAAGCCACGAGACGATCGTGGTCCCCGTGGGGGCCTTGACGGCGCGCAGCGTGGAGTCGGCGGCGTACATCAGGTTGCGGTGGGAGATGAGGGCGCCCTTGGGTGCTCCGGTCGTTCCGCTCGTGTAGATCATCGTCAGCAGGTCGTCCGGCTCGGGGTCGCGCACCGACGACAGGTCGACCTCGGCGCCGCGGGCGACGAGGTCGTCGACTGCGAGCCAGCCGTCGGCGGTGGGCTCGTCGAGCATGACGCGCAGCTCCGGCAGCTCGACGCCCTCGAGTCGAGGGAGGAACGGCGCCGAGACGATGATGGCCCGGGCACCGGAGTCCTCCAGGGCGTAGGAGTTCTGTTCGCGCGAGGATGTCGCGTACAGCGAGAAGGGGACGACGCCCAACCGCACGAGGGCGAGGTCGATCGCGAAGAACTCGGGACGATTCGCCATGAGCATCGCGATCTTGTCGCCGCGGCGGAGCCCCAGGCTGTGGAAGCCCTTTGCGAGGGCCTCGACGCGCTCTCCCAGTTCCCGCCACGTGTAGCTCAGGCGGTTGTCGTGGGAGCGGACGGCGACGCTGTCGGGGCGGCGCGATATCGTCCGCGCCAGTGCCTCCGTGAGGGTGCCCGTCGGTTCGAGGGGAACATAGGTGGCGAGTTCGTCTGTGGGCATCATCGTCCATCCGGGGTCAGCGCTGACTGCACGTGTGGTGAGAGTATCAACCAATCGTTTGGTCTGCGTCAAGAGTGCGGCCTGCGGTGAGCGGGGCGTGTTGATGCGATCGCGTCCGGCATTCCATGTCTCCCCTGGCCCTCGTCGTTGAGAACAGCCACAGGGACATGTTATTCATAACAACGATAGGCATAGACGAGCGGGAGGCCGACGATGAGCGAGGCGACGATGATGGGCGACGGAACGGCCGCGGGCATGCCCGCCTTCGACTTCGTGGTCGAGGAGGGGAAGGTCGCCGAGTTCGCTCGGGCGACGGGTGCTCCCGTGGGGAAGGGTGACCTCGCCCCCGTGACGTTCCTCGCCGCGAGCGCCCTGTGGATGATGCCCGAGAACTCGGTCTGGCACACGGTCCAGCGCGACTACCGGCGAGTGCTCCATGGCGAGCAGCGGTTCGACTACCCGCGGGGGCTCCCCGTCATCGGCACGCGGTACCGTGCGCGCCAGCACTTCGGGCGCAGCTTCGAGAAGGCCGGGTCCCGGGGTGTGATGGAGTTCACCGAGGTGATCACCTCGTTCTGGACCGAAGACGAATCCCGGCCCGACGCCACGATGACGGCGCTGACGATCACGCTGCCCGAGCACAGCGGCGACGGGTCCGACGCCCCCCGCCCCGGGGTATCCGCGGACGCAGCCTCCGAGATCCCCGCCGCGATCCTCACGCACGTGACGCAGCCGCTGACGATCACCGACTTCGTGCGCTACCAGGGCGCCTCGGGCGACTTCAATCCGATCCACCACGATGCGCAGTTCGCGCAGGACGCCGGGTATCCCTCGCCGTTCGCGGTGGGGATGCTGTCGGCCGGTGTCGCCGCCGCTCAGCTGGGAGAAGCGCGCGACATCGCGACCCTGCGCAGCTTCCAGACGCGGTGGAAGGCTCCCGCGTGGCCGGGCGACCGGCTGACCTACGCGGTCCGCGACGGCGGGGACGACGCTCTGGAGGTCACGGTGACCCGCCCGGACGGCAGCGTGCACATGCTCGCGCGGGGCGAGTTCGCCTGACCGACGTCTCAGCGCGGGTAGACGTCCACGCCCACCGAGCAGTTCCTCGTCCGGTCGAGGAAGTTGGCTTCGTCTTCGGCGAGGACGGCGGTGACCTCCGGCGACTGCAGGTCGCTGCGGAACTTCTCCCACGCGGCGTCGTCTTCGAACCACAGTTCGGTCACGACATCGAACCCGAGGTCCGGCGGCGGGGTCTGACGCGCCCCCGTAGTCGTGTCGAGATAGTTGCGCCGGTACTCGCCGATGGAGGGGAGAAGCCGGCGGACGAGCGGCACGTGGTGGTCCTCGTAGTAGCGGATGAACTGCTCGCGGGTCAGATCCGCCCGCTTGGTCAGGAGGACCATCACCTTGCGGGGGCCCGTGCCGGAGGCCTCCGGTCCGCCGTGCGGAGAGTCCTGTTCGTCGATGAGTGTCATGCGCGGCTCCTTCGCCCGTCGGGGGCGTAGGGCCCCAGCTGTGCGGTCGATGCTAATCGTTACCAGAGAAGGAGGAGTTGCTTCGACGTCTTTTCGTCGACTTATGATCGACAGCACGGCCGGCGGCCACTTTCGGAGCCGAGGCTGTGGTGTGCGGCGGCGCATCGGGAGTTCGTGATTGCACGGTCGTACACGAAGCGGGCAGAGTCGGGAGTCACCGGCACGATGCCGCACGATGGAGGGTGAACCACATGGCTGGTCGCACGAAGAGCACTGAAGGCGCCGCTGAGCGCAAGGGCGGTGCGCGCGAAGGGCGGCGGTTCGACCGCTACGAGATCCTCATCGACACCGCCGCCGACCTGTTCCGCACGAACGGATACGACGCGACGAGTCTGCAGCAGATCGCGGACAAGGTCGGGATCCTCAAGGGGAGCCTGTACTACTACATCGACACCAAAGAGGACCTGCTCTTCGCGATCATCCAGCGCAATCACGAGCGCATCATCCAGGGGAACTCGGAGTGGCGCAGCATCACCGATGACCCGCTCGCGGCCATCCGGTCCTTCGTGGAAGGCCACATGCGCTGCACGATGGGCAATGTCACCTATTCCGAGGTCTTCATCCGGGACTTCCGCTCGCTCAGCGAGGTGCACTCGAAGGAGATCCGGCACGCGCAGGAGGAGTACGACCACGAGTTCCGGGCACTCATCCGTGTCGCCGCGGATGCCGGACTGCTGCGCGACGGTGTCGAGCCGTCCTTCGCCTCGCGCGCCATCTTCGGCATGAGCAACTGGATCTTCTACTGGTTCCGGCCCGGTGGCGAGCTCACTCGCGAGGACGTCGTCGCCAAGATGTCGGAGTACGCGATGGCGAGCCTTCGCTGACCCGATCCCGACCGTCCGGTCCAGGGGCGGCGGCGTATCTGCGCTTGCCAACCAACCTTTTGGTTGGTTAGTCTTCGACGAGATCGGTGCCCGGTGAGATGCGGGGTGCCGTGACGAACAGACCACACCGACGTGGAGGATGTCGTGCACACCCGAGCATCAGCGGCAGACGCGCCGCCGCCGTCCGAGGAGACCGTCCTTCTCGATGTCGCCGACGGCATCGCGACGATCACCCTCAACCGTCCCGCGCGCCTGAACGCGATGAACGGCGAGATGCAGCGCGCGCTGCCCGCGCGACTGGCCGAAGCGGCCGACCGTGACGACGTCCGCGTCATCATCCTGACCGGGGCAGGGCGCGGATTCTGCGCGGGCGCGGACTTCAGCGTGCTCGAAGGGCTCGGCGACGGTGACGAGGTGACGATGCCCGAGCGCGAGCTGCTCATTGCGCGGACGATCCCCAAGCCCGTCATCGGCGTCGTCAACGGGCCCTGCGCGGGCATCGGACTCGTCTTCGCGTTGGCGTGCGACATCCGCTTCGCCGCCGCCGACGCCACGTTCGGAACCGGCTTCGCGAGACGAGGGCTCGTCGCCGAGCAGGGGCTGGCATGGCTGCTGACGAATCTCGTCGGCCCCTCGCGTGCGATGGACCTCCTGTTCACGTCGCGAACGTTCGACGGGGTGCAGGCGCGCCGACTCGGCGTCGTCGATCACGTGCGCTCGTCGAGCGTGCTCGCCGAGGCCGCGCGGGAGTACGCGCGCGGCCTGATCGAGAACGGCTCGGCCGTCTCGATGGGTGTCATGAAGTGGCAGGTGCAGCGCGCAGCCGGCTCCTCGTTCTGGGAGGCCTTCGACGACGATGCCGACATCACGCAGCAGGCGCTGACGGGGCGGGACTTCGTGCAGATCGGGTCGCGCCTGGGCAAGGAGCGTCCGGACTACGCGCCGATCCCGGCGGGTCGTCTCGGGGATGCCCCGCCCGTGCACCTCATTCCGACTTCCGATTGATCATTCCACCGGGCGAGCGCCCGGTGCCGCTGAGAAGAGGTGCACATGGCTGGACTCACAGGCCGGACCGCGACGATCGTGGGCGCGACACGGCTGCCCATCGGGCGGGGGCGACTGGACGTCGGGATGTACCGGGACGAGCACCCCGTCGCGCTGCTCGGTCGCGCGTACACGGGTCTGCTCGAGCAGGTCGGGATCGACCCCGCGGGGGTCGACGATGTCATCGCGGGCTGCGGGCAGCCCTTCGGCGTGCAGTCCGCCAACGTCGCCCGCCTCGCCTGGCTGCACGAGAACCTTCCCGTCCAGACGCCTGCGACCACGGTCGACCGCGCGTGCGGCTCCTCCCAGCAGGCGGTGAACTCGGCCGCGAGCCTCATCGCCTCAGGAGCAGGGGACCTCGTCATCGGTGCGGGTGCCGAGCACATGGGGCGCATCCCGTTCGCTGCCGGCCCGGAGATCCAGAAGACCTGGGGGAGCCCGTTCACCGAGCAGCTCCTCGAGCATTTCCCCCTGGTCAATCAGGGCGAGGCGGCCGAGCGGGTGGCCGAGAAGTACGGCGTCACCCGGACGGAGATGGACGAGTTCTCGGCCCGGTCGCACCGGCTCGCCGCCGCCGCGCGGGATGAGGGGCGCTTCGACAGGGAGATCACGCCTTTCGCGACGACGCATGGCCTCGTCGAGGCCGACCAGGGCATCCGGCCCGGGACGAACGTGGCGGATCTGGCGCAGCTGGCACCCGTCTTCCGTCCCGACGGGCGGATCACGGCGGGCAGCTCGTCGCAGATCTCCGACGGGGCGGCCGCCGTCCTCGTGGGCGAACTGGATCGTGTCCGCGCACTCGGGCTCGCTCCGCGCGCCGTCATCCGTGACGCGATCACCGTCGGCTGCGACCCTGTCCTGATGCTGGAGGGCCCGATCCCCGCGACCCAGCGGATCCTCGAGCGCAACGGCATGACGGTGGACGACATCGACCTGTTCGAGTGCAACGAGGCGTTCGCCGCGATCGTGCTCGCGTGGCAGCACGAGATCGAGCCGGACCCTGAGCGCGTCAACGTCAACGGCGGGGCGATCGCCCTGGGGCATCCCCTGGGTGCGAGCGGCGCGCGGCTGATCACGACGCTTCTGCACGAGCTCGAGCGGCGCGACAAGGAGTTCGGGCTCGTCACGATGTGCTGCGGCGGAGGCTTCGGCACGGCGACCCTCATCCAGCGGGTCTGAACCCGGCTCCGGCCCACCTGAGACGAGGACCGCGCCATGTATGACGAGATCGCTGCCGGCTCGCGGGCGTTCTTCGCCCGAGAAGCGCCGCTGAGGAGCCTCAGAGACCACATCGAATCGGAGGGCGAGGGCTTCGACCTCCGCGTCTGGGCGCGCTTCTGTCAAGAGCTCGGCGGCGGATCCCTGCTGCTGCCATCCGAGGACGGCGGCGAGCCGGGTGACCTGATGGCCGCCTCGATCGTCGCCGAGCAGGCGGGCCGGGTGCTCTACGGCGGGCCGTACCTCTCGCTGTGGGCTGCCGGACTCCTGCTCGGTGAGCGCGCCGGTGCGGAGCTGGCCGACGCGGTGGCGGGCTCCCGGATCGTGGCGGCGAGCCTTCGGGATGACGCCGTGACGGCGCGGTGGGACGGCGAGGCGTGGCGCCTGAGTGCGGAAGAGCTCCCCGTCGAGTACCTGGCGGCCTGCGAGGTCGTCTATGTCGTCGCCGACACCGGTGCAGGTCTCGGCGTCTTCCGGGTGGACCCCGCGGGCGCGGCCGTCGAGCGCAGCAGCGCCGTGGTGCTGGATCTCACTCGCCGGGTGGGGCTCCTGACTCTGCGCGAGGTCGAGGCCGCGCGTCTGGACCCGGGGCCCGATGCGCGCGCTGCCGTGCGCGCCGCGCAGGCGAAGGTGGCCCTCCTGCGTGCAGCGGAAGCGCTGGGTGCTTCGGGACGCATCCTCGAGGTGACGACGGAGTACGCCAAGGTCCGCGAGCAGTTCGGCCGGCCGATCGCCGGCTTCCAGGCCGTCAAGCACGCGCTCGCTGAGCTGTTCATCGACGACGATGCCGCGACGGCGGCCGTCTCGGAGGCGACGCGGCTGGCGGCGGCCGGGGCGGATCCGTCACGCGTCGAGACCGCCGTGCTCGCGGCGTCGCTCATCGCGGGCGATGCGTTCGTGCGGACGAGTGAGCAGGCCATCCAGATCCACGGCGGAATCGGCTTCACGTGGGAGCATGATGCGCATCTCTTCTACCGCCGGGCGCTCGCCGAGACGGGGGCGGCGGGGCCGCGCTCGCTCCGGCTGGGGCGGCTCGCGTCGCTCGTGCGCACGACGGGTCCGGCGAAGGAGGATGCCGCGCCGGTGCCCGGCGCGGAGGATGTCGCCGAGGACACCGCCGAATTCCGCCTGCGCGCTCGCGCGTGGCTGACAGATGCGATTGCCGCAGGGCAGGCGCCGGATGTCCGGCCCGGGCCGTCGAGCACGACGGCGGAGGGCATCGACGCGGCCAAACGGTACCAGCGTCGGCTGTACGACGCCGGCTTCGCGGGCATCTCCTATCCGCCCCGCTACGGCGGGGCGGGGCTCACGGCGGCCCACGACGACATCTTCTCCGAAGAGACCCGGAGCACGGCCGCCGGTGAGGACAAGCTGTTCCGCATCGGTATCGGGATGATCGGACCGGCGATCCTCGAACTCGGCACCGAGGAGCAGCGCGCGCGCCTGATCCCGCCGCTGCTGCGCGGCGAAGAAGTGTGGTGCGAGCTCTTCTCGGAGCCGGGATCCGGCTCCGACATGGCAGCGGCGAGGACCACCGCGGTCGCCGACGGCGACGACTTCGTCGTGACGGGCCAGAAGGTGTGGACATCGAACGCGCACCTGTGCGACTTCGGGCTGCTGCTGGCCCGCACGGATCCGAGTGCCCCCAAGCATCGAGGGCTCACGATGTTCATCGTCCCGATGACCAGCGCGGGGGTCGAGGTGCGCCCGCTTCGGCAGATGACGGGAGAGTCCGACTTCAACGAGGTCTTCCTCGACGGTGTGCGGGTTCCGCGTGAGAACATCATCGGCGAGCTCGACGAGGGGTGGCGCGTGGCCCGTCTCGTGCTGATGCACGAGCGGATGGCGATGGGAGCCAGTGCCGTCTCCCGGGTGTCGCTCGAGGACCTGTTCGCCCTCGCCGCGGCTTCCGGGCGCGACGAGGATCCCCTCACGCAGGCGGAGTTGGCAGAGCAGGTGCTCGCCGAGGTGCGCCTGCGCGCGTACTTCGAGTACATCAGCGGCGATGCGCATCGCCGGCCCCTCGTCTCCGAGACGGGCGCGGTCGCCAAGGCGCTCATGACGCGGACGATGCAGGATGCCGGAGCGCTCGCGGTCCGGCTTCTCGGCCCCGCTGCGGCCGCGTGGCGGCCCGGAAGCGAGACAGGCGTCATCCTGAAGCGCGTTCTCGCCGCGGAGGCCTTCTCCATCGCCGGCGGGACCGACAACATCCTGCGCAATCTCGTGGGCGAGCGGGTCCTGGGGCTGCCGCGCGATTGAGCTGCGGGCACGCTGGAAAATACCAACCAGTTGGTTGACAAGGGTCGAGAGGCTCCCTAGATTCCTAGGAAGACGCACCGATGTCGCGTCGTGAACTGTGGAGGTTGAAGTGGCCGAAGAACGAGCCTTGGAGTTCGGACCGGTGTCCGTCACCAAGCGCGACGGCGTCGCGCTGGTCGTCGTGGACTACCCGCCGGTCAATGCGATGGGAAGCGACGTCCTCACCGGGCTGTCGCAGGCCGCGGCGGCACTGGACTCCGACACGTCCGTGCGCGCGATCGTCCTCACGGGCGGCGGTGACAAGGCCTTCATGGCGGGTGCCGACATCAGCGAGTTCGAAGCCATCCGCACGAAGGAGGGCGGGATGGCGACCCACTCGCGCTGGGCAGGCGGCGTGCTCGCTGCCTGGGCGGACCTCCCCCAGCCGGTCATCGCCGCCGTGCAGGCCAGTGCGGTCGGCGGCGGGCTCGAGATCGCACTGACGGCCGACCTCATCCTCTCCGAGCCGACGGCCAAGTTCGGGCTCACCGAGGTTCGGCTGGGCCTGATCCCCGCGGGCGGCGGCACGCAGCGCCTTCCCCGGCGGATCGGTGTCTCGGCGGCGCGGGAGCTCATGTTCCTCGGCTCGGTCATCGACGCCGCGCGCGCGGAGCACCTCGGCATCGTCAACCGGGTGACCGAACCCGGCACCGTCGTCGACGAGGCCATGGCGCTCGCGACCAAGATCGCCCGCAACCCGCGCGGAGCCGTGCAGACGATCAAGCGGATCACACGCGAGGACTTCGGTGGGGCCCTGGACGCGGAGCGCGAGGCGTTCCTGGTCGTGGCCGCATCCGAGGACTTCCAGGAAGGCTTCTCCGCCTTCCTCGAGAAGCGCACGCCGGAATTCAGTCACCGCTGATGCGCCCCCTCGAAGGACTCACCGTCGTCGACCTCAGCAGGATGCTGCCGGTGGGCGTGCTCAGCCAGATGCTTGCGGACCTCGGCGCACGCGTCATCAAGATCGAGCGGCCCGGCACGGGCGAGGAGGCGCGCGAGTACGGGGGGCGCCTCCCCGGTGGTGCTTCGGCCGGGCACGCGTTCATCGACCGCGGCAAGGAGTCCGTCGCCGTCGATCTCAAGCATCCCCACGGCCTCGAGATCGTCCGCGCGCTCGTCGGCCGCAGCGACGCCGTCCTGGAATCGTTCCGTCCCGGAGTGGCCGAGCGGCTCGGCGTCGGGTACGAGCAGCTGCGTGCCGTCAACGAAAGGCTCGTGTACTGCTCCGTCAACGGATACGGATCGGGCGGGCCTCGCGACGGCGATCCGAGCCATGATCTGAACTACCTGGCCTACAGTGGCGCGCTGCACTTCAGCGGCTCCGCCGACGGCGGCCCGCAGCTGTCCGGCATCCAGTCGGCCGACCTCATCGGCGGGCTCGCCGGCGCCGTGGGGCTCCTCGCGGCGCTGTGGTCGGTTCGCGGCGGAGGCCCGGGAGCCAAGGTCGAAGTCGGACTCGCGGATGCCGCGCTGTGGGCGATGGGGATGCACGTCTCCTCCTGGCTCGCCGACGGTCGCAGCCACGCTCCGGCCTCGACCGCCGTCACCGGCGCGGTGCCGTCCTACGGCGTGTACCGCTGCGCCGATGGCCGATACCTCGCTGTCGCCGCGCTCGAGCCGCAGTTCTGGGCCGAGTTCGTCGACGCGGCCGGTCGCCCCGATCTGCTCGCCCGCCGGACGGACCCCGCGGCGATCGGCGAGGTCGCCGACCTCGTCGCCTCGCGGGATCTCGCCGCGTGGGTGCAGCTGCTCGAGGGCCGCGAGACCTGCGTGACACCGGTCCAGACCTTCGCCGAGGCGTTGGTCGATCCGCAGTTCCAGGCGCGCGGGATGTTCGTCCCGGTGCCGGGATCCCCAGACGCCCTGCAGGTGGGCAGCCCCATCCGCATGGCACGACCGTGGACGCCCGGAAGGGCGGCCCACCCTGTCGTCGGCGGTGATGCCGAGAGCATCCTGTCCGAACTCGAGCTTTCGGCCGACATCTCGCGCTCCGCGCGCGAGTGGGCGGCGATGGACCCCAACAAGAGGGAGCAGTGATGGCGATGTCACCCGATGATGTGATGCTCGTTGCGGGCGCACGTACCCCGTTCAGCAGGTTCGGCGGCGCGCTTCGCGATGTGCCGAGCGTGGACCTCGCGACCTTCGCGATGGTCAAGGCCATGGAAGCTGCGGGCATCTCGCCCAGCGACGTCGACGAGGTGTACAACGGCGTGACGATCCCCGCTGAAGAGGCGCTGGAGGGATCGATCCCGGCCCGCGTGGCGATGCTTCGGGCGGGGATCCCCGAGGACCGGCTCTCCCTCACGATCGACCGGGCATGCTGCTCGTCGATGACGGCCGTCCAGCTGGGGGCGCGCGCGATCCAGAGCGGCCAGAGCGACGTCGTTCTCGTGGGCGGTGCCGACAACATGGGTCGGGCGGCGTTCCTGATGAACCCCGCGATCCGGTGGGGCATCCGCCGCGGCGGCCCCACGCTCAAGGACCCGATGGCCGAGCCCGGTGCCGATATCGGCGGGAAGCCCGTCGCGGTCGACGCCGGCGAGGTCGCAGCCGAGCACGGGATCACCCGCGGGGAATCGGACGAGTTCGCCCTTCGCAGCCACCAGACCTACTTCGAGGCGAAGGCGCGCGGCTTCTTCGACGGCGAGATCGTGCCCTACGTGAGTGACCGCGGCAGTCTCGATCAGGATGAGGGGCCCCGCCCCGACACGACGATCGAGAAGCTCGCGAGCCTGAAGACCATCTTCGGCGGCCCGATCGTGACGGCCGGGAATGCGCCGGGGCAGGATTCCGGCGGCTGCTACCTCGTGCTCGCGCGACGAAGCTGGGTCGAGGAGCGCGGTCTGACGGCGCTGGCCACACTGACCGGAACGGGAAGCGCCGCACGCGCCCCGCGTGAGATCCCCGTCGCTCCGGCCGATGCGATCCGCCTCGCCCTGAAATCGGCGGGCTGGAATCTGCGGGACGTGGACCGGTTCGAGATCAACGAGGCGTTCGCCGCCGTGCCGCTGACCTCGGCGCGCGTCCTCGCCGAGGGCGACGCCGCGACCGAAGGCTGGATCCTGGGACGGCTGAACGTCAACGGCGGCGCCGTGGCGATGGGGCACCCGCCGGGGGCTTCGGGCGCCCGCATCCTGCTGACCCTCGCGAGAGGTCTCGCGGAGAAGGGCGGCGGGCGCGGCGTCGCCTCCATCTGCGGCGGGCTGGGCCAGGGAGACGCCGTCGCGCTCGAGGTGCAGGCATGACCGCCCTCGGCGTGACCTTCGAGCCGATCGACCGCGAGGACCTCGCGTCGCTCGCCGATCTCGCGTTCGGGCTCGGCGCCAAGTACGAGGGCAAGAAGTACGCCGACCTGGACGCGGCGCGGGATCACTGGAACGAGGTCTGTGAACTGGGCCTCGCCGCCGTCTCGCTGTCTCCCGAGTACGGCGGTGTCGGCACGATCAAGGACATGCTGCTCGTCGCGGAGCGTCTCGCGGCGGGCGGATACCCCGCCGGCAAGCTGACGATCTCGACGGCCGTGTCCGGCGCCGTCATCCTCCGACACGGCTCCGAGGAGCAGAAGGCGCGCTGGCTCCCCGCCATCGGCGACGGCTCGCTGCGGTTCTGCTTCGCGCTGACCGAGCCCGAATCGGGATCGAACTCGGCGAACATGTCGACCAAGGCCACCCGCGAGGACGGCGGTTGGCGGATCACGGGCCAGAAGACCTACATCTCCGCCGTGGATGATTCCGACGTCATGCTCCTCGTCGCCCGCGACGCGGACAGCGGCGGCTTCTCGCTGTTCTCCATCCCGCTCCCGCACGAGGGCATCCAGATGCACGAGGTCGGCGTCATGGCGCCGGTGCCGGAGAAGCAGTGGACGCTGTTCTTCGATGATGTGCTGCTGGGGGAGGACGCCCTCATCGGTGCTTCCGGCGCCGGCGGACGGGCGCTCTTCGACGGGTTGAACCCCGAGCGCCTCATCGTCGCGGCGCAGGCGGTCGGGATCGGCCGCTGGTGTCTGGCGAAGGCGACGGAGTACGCGCGTCAGCGCGTGGTCTTCGACGTGCCGATCGGGCAGTATCAGGCCGTGCAGCACCCGCTGGCCGAAGCGCTCATCGAGCTGGAGGCAGCCTGGGCGCTCATCGAGCGCGGCGCCGACAAGTACATGTCGGGCGAGAACGCGGGCCTGGAGTGCAACATGGCCAAGGTGAAGGCCTGCGACGCGGGGCTGAAGGCCGCCGACGCGGCGCTGCAGACCTTCGGCGGCAGCGGCTTCACCGACGAGACCCTGCTGTTCGATCGCTTCGGGTATCTGCGCCTGCTCAAGACCGCCCCGGTGGCGCGCGAGCTCGCGCTGAACCAGATCGCGATGGCGGGGCTGTCGCTTCCGAAGTCCTACTGATCCGTCAGCACGGGGCCGCACGCGAG
>NZ_JBHJZS010000047.1:0-16622 GCF_042271185.1 Microbacterium sp. NPDC055910 | reverse complement strand
CGCCGGGGGCCTTCGTCGTTCCCGAGCCACGGGAACAGTCCTCCCCAGCGCGCCGACACGGCCACGCGGCATCCGGTGTCTACCGTGGAGGAGGAGGACGGCATGGCGCGCACGGGGGGACGAAACCTCTGGATCGCCGTACCCTCGGTGCTCGCGTGCATCGCCGTCGTCGCGGGCCTGGTCTGGCTCGCCGCACCCATGGTGCCGACCGCCGTGGACTGGGTCGGCGACACCCTGCGGGCGAACGCGGACGCGCAGGAGGACGCCGAGAACCAGCCGACCCCCGTCCAGCTGATCGCCGACGGCGATCCGCTGGACTGTCGCGACCTGTATCCCGATCAGCTGTGGGCCGAGCTCATCTGGCACGGAGACGTGCTGCTCAGCCAGAACACCGCGCGACCCGTGATCGCAGCCGACGACCTCGTCGAGGCGCTCGCGCCGACCGTCGCCGTCAACTGCGCGTGGGCGCTCGGACGGAACGAGTCGATCACGTCCACCGTCTCGGTCATCTCGCCCGACGCGATCGGCATCGCGCAGGCGGCGCTCTCGGCGCAGGGGTTCTCGTGCTCGACCGCCGAGACGGCGCTGGAATGCGCCCGCGCGAGGGGCGGCGTGCGGGAAGAGCACATCATGCGAGACGACGTGTGGCTCTCGATCGTCGGGACGGGCTGGCGCCCCGAGGACTACGCGAACCGACTGGCCGCCTACATCTGGGGATGACGCAGTCGCGCGTCGCGCGGCATGGCTACGCGTGTGAAGGCCCTGTCGGGGTTACCCTCGCACATGCGGGGAGCGGCCCCGCGTGAGGAGTGCTTCCGATGAGTGACCCCAAGTCGTCCTACGGCGAGCCGGTCGAGGAACCCACAACGGTCGACGACGTCGTCGGGCGTGCTCACGAAGGTCTCGCTGACGCCGAGGCCGCCCGCCGCGACGCCGTCGAAGAGCCGGCCGCTGTCGAGGACGAGCAGATCGTCGTCGAAGAAGAGGTCGTGTTCTCCGACGAGACCCCGTCGGCAGAGAACGAGTGGGCCGCAGAGCCGCCCTCGTGGGCGACCGACGCGCCGCTCGACGAGGAACCGCCCTCCGCCGTCGAGGAACCAGCCGCCGTCGTCGAAGAGACGATCGTCATCGACGAGACCGTCGTCGCCGACGACGAGCCGACCGCGGTCTACGAGCCCGTCGTCGCGCCCGCCGAGCCCATCGCCGAGAGCGTCGTGCCGCCGGCGGCCGTGTCTCCGCAGCCCATCTTCGTGCAGGCGCCCGAGGCGCCGCGCCTGCGCGGCAATCGTGCCGCCGCCGGTGCGATCGGCTTGCTCGCGGCCCTCGCCTTCGCGGTGCTCTACCTCGGCGCGACCCTCGGCTTCGGTGCCATCCAGGGCGACGTCACCGCCGAGACCTTCGCCACGGATGCCGTCGCCGGGCTCACGACGTGGGCGCTGTGGGTGCCGACGGTCGTGTTCTTCATCGCGTTCTGGCTGCTCGGTGCGATCATCAACCGCGGCCGCTGGGCGGCCTGGGTCATCATGGGCCTGCTCGTGGGCGTCGCCGCCTACGGCGGCCACCTGCTCGGGCAGCTCTTCCAGGCGCCGTTCTGGATGCTCACGGCCTCCGAGGGCGCCGAGCTCGTCGAAGCGCAGCTGCTCGCCCCGCTCGCGATCGTCGCGTTCGTGCTGGGCCGCGAGCTCACCATCTGGTTCGGGGCATGGGCCGCCGCGCGCGGCAAGCGCGTGACCGAGCTCAATATCGAAGCGCAGCGTGAGTACGAGCGCACGCTCGAGGCGGGCCCGCAGCTCGTCCGGCCATGACGACCGGGCGTCCGGCTGGCGGGGCCGACCGCGGTGCCGTCTCGCCGGCGCTCGCGGTCGTCTTCGCGACGGTGGGCTATCTCGCCCTGGTCATCTTCGGATTGGGGATGCTGTCCCTCGCGCTCGATGAGAGCGTCATCGAGGAGCCGGGCCTCGGCCCGCTTCCCGGAGTGGCCGCGACGACGCTGTCGATCGTCGCGTTCGGCGCGACGCTGTGGGGTCCTGTGCGGCGCACTCAGCCGTCGTTCTGGAACTCGGCCTGGGTCATGGTCGCGTCGTTCCTCGCCTACCTCGCGGGGCTGTGGATCATGGCCGTCGCGACGGGAACGGCGGTCGGGATCGCGACTGCCGTCGCGGGCCGCATCGCGACGACCGGGTTCGGCCTGGTGATCGCCGCGGCAGCCCTCGTCGCCGCGTGGTCGGGCATCGCGCTCGTGCGCACGCGGGCTCGTCGCCCGCGCTGGCCGTGGGAATCCGACGACGAAGAGACGCTGTGACGGCGTAAGAACCCGGATCGGGCGTGCCGAGAGGATAGCGTTATCGCGTGGAGCGGTCGCTCGAGACGCAGGTCAGCCAGGCGGTGGACGCCTGGCTCGTGTGGCTGCCACGCTGGCAGCCCGCGACGCACCGCGGACGCGTCGCCCCGTGTCGACGGTGCTTCGGCTCTCCGATCCTGTCGGCGGCGGGGCTGGGGGCCGATGTGCCGCACGGCGTGCAGCACGGCCTGTCGATCCGCGTCAAGGCGATCATCGACCGCGCCGTCGCGGAATACACGGCGCGCAACCTTCCCATGCTGCAGGCCGAGCTCGATCAGCAGGCCGCGCGCAACCGGGCGCGCAGCTATCGCCCCGCCGAGGGACTCGCCCCCGAGTTCGAGGGGATGCCGCTCGACCCCGAACCCCAGCCGGGCGCGCCGTTCCTGTTCACCCTCTCGGGCCTGGCCGAAGAAGCCGAATCCCAGGTTCCCGAGCTTCCACCGCTGACCGAAGAGGCCAAAGCGGCGCTGCGCCAAGAGGTCGCCCTGGCCGACGACTACGCCAACATGGTGGGCCGCGAAGTGTGCGCCGTCCTGCTGCCGCATCGCCTGCGGATCCAGGCCGCGGTCTCTCAGCATGTCGAGCCGCAGATCGCCGCTCTGCTCGAGGATCTGTCCCGCACCCTCGACGCGCCGTTCGACCCGAACGCGCCCGGCGACTGAGGTTGTGCACACACGATCGCTGTCACCAGGATCAGCGGCTTCGGCTTTGTTAGCATGGCCCCACTTCGCGCGTGGGCGCGGACTCCGCGCTGAACACTCGGCGCGATGATCCTGGGGGAGGGAACGGTGGCCACACGCCTGCCCTCGGCCCCTCCGCTCCTTCCGGGGCTCGCCTACATCCGCCCGCTCGGATCGGGTGGATTCGCCGACGTCTTCCTGTACGAGCAGGACATGCCCCGGCGCAACGTCGCGGTCAAGGTGCTGCCGAGCGACGTGCGCGATCCCGACCTGCGGCGCATGTTCAACGCGGAGGCCGACGTGCTCGCACGGCTGTCCGCGCACCCCGCGATCGTGACGGTGTACCAGGCGGGCATCTCGGCCGACGGCCGTCCCTACATCGTCATGGAGAACTGCCCCGGTTCGCTCGCGCGGCGCTATCGCATCGAGCGGATCCCGGTCGATGAGGTGCTCGCGACCGGCGTGCGCATGGCGAGCGCGCTCGAGTCGGCGCACCGCGCCGGCGTGCTCCACCGCGATGTGAAGCCCAGCAACATCCTCATCACGACATTCGGCACGCCGGTGCTCGCAGATTTCGGGATCTCCTCGTCGCTGCTGCGCGAGACCGCCGATGAGGTGCTCGCCATGTCGATCCCGTGGAGCGCCCCGGAGGTCGTCGCCGAGCAGACGGCGGGCACCGTCGCGAGCGAAGTGTGGAGTCTCGGCGCCACCGTCTACTCGCTGCTGGCGGGCCGGAGCCCGTTCGAACGCCGCGAGCGGGGCCAGAACACGAAGGAGCTCCTGCGGCGACGGATCGCCCGGGCCTCGTATACCGACATCGCGCGCACCGACGTGCCCGCATCGCTCCAGGCCGTGCTCGCGCAGGCGCTGAGTCGTGATCCCGCCAAGCGGCATCCCTCGGCGCGCGCGTTCGCCGAGGCTCTGCAGGCGGTGCAGACCGAGCGAGGGGTGTCCCCGACGCCGATCGACGTGCCCGAGACCGAGTGGGCGCCCGCCTCCGAACGCGTCGACTTCTCGGATGCCGGGCTGCGCGGCCCCGTCCGATCGAGCGTCGACCACGTGCGCCGTCGCAAGGACCACACCGATTCCGGCGTCGCGGGCCTGGCACGCGACGAGGACACGGCGTTCTCGGGACCCGGCTCCGAGAGCCCGAGCCGCATCGGGATCGTCGTGGGCATCGCCGGCGGAGCCGTCGTCGTCGCCGCGTCGGCGGTCGTCGCGGTGCTGTTCGCGACGGGTGTGCTGTGATGCGCCGCCGGACGACAGCCGGACTCGTCGCGGCTGCCGCCGCGGTCGCACTCGTGACGACGGCGAGCATCGTGTGGCCCGGTCTCGACGCCAAGGAGACCCCGCGGATCGACGCATCGGTGTGGGCGCTGCAGACCGCCGACGGGCGCGGCTACGCCCGCGTCAACACGACGGTCGGCGAACTCGACACCGTCCGCAGCATCAGCAATCCCGACCTCGTGGTGCAGGCTCCCGACGCCGCGTATCTTCTCAGCGACAGCCTCAGCACGATCACTCGCATCGACGAAGCGCAGCCCGCCGACCTCGACGACGAGACGCTCGACGTGTCGACGCCGACGCCGACGGGCACGGTCGACGTCGCCGCGGCCGACGACTTCATCGCGTACCTGACCGATGCCGGCGCCGTCTTCGCCGGACGGCTCTCGCTCGGCGATGCCGCACAGCTCGCCCCCTTCGCCGACGGCGATGACAGCCCGCGGTACACCGCCGATGCGATCGCGGTCGACGAACGCGGCATCCTGTTCGCCTACTCGCGCGCCGACGGATCGGTGCTGCGGTACGACATCGCGTCGTCGACGGTGCGCGGTCGCGATGCCGTCGCGGTCGACGCGACCGAAGCGCTCGCGATCACGGCCGCGGGCGACACGTGGGCCGTCGTCGACACCGACACCGGGACGCTGTGGCGACGAGGGGCGGATGCCGCCGAGCAGGCCCCGACGACGGGGCCGGTCGTCGTGGGCGAGCCCGATGCCCACGGCGATGCGATGTACCTCGCCGATGAGATCTCGGTCGTGACGGTTCCCGCCGACGACGGGCCCGCCGCGCGGGCGTACGGCATCGGCGACACGGTGCTCGGCGTGCCGGCGGCACCGGTCGTGCACGACGGCGACGTCTATGCCGCGTGGCTCGGCCAGGGCGGCACCGGCGGCCTGCTGTGGAACTCGCGCGACGACGCGGCCGTGCCGCTCGACTACGGCGACGCCGTGCTGTCCGATCAGCGTCGGCCGACCTTCGTCGAGGGCCGTGATGCGCTGCTGCTCAACGAGACCAGATCGGGCTGGGTGTGGACGGTCCCCGACGGCGAGCTCGTCCCATCGAGCCAGGACTGGTCCCTCGACGACCGCGTCGAGGCGGAGTCGGTCGTGAGCGATGAGGAGCTCCCGGTCATGCTCGACCCCAAGCCTCCCGTGGCCGAACCGGATTCCTTCGGTGTCCGGGCGGGGGCGCTCGCGGCGCTGCCGGTGCTCATGAACGACCACGACCCCAACGAGGACGTGCTCAGCATCGTGGGCGAGTCGGTGACCGGGCTCGACCCGGGGTTCGGGACGGTGTCGCTCACCGACGACGCGCAGCGGCTCACGGTGCGCGTCGCGCCGGGGGCGACGGGGTCCGCCACGTTCTCGTACGCCGTGACCGACGGCACCTCCGACGACGGCCTCGTGTCCGAGCCCGCGACCGTGACGATCACGGTCGCGCCCGAGTCCGCCAACACGGCCCCGCAGTGGTGCGGAGTCGAACGCTGTCTGCTGGAGTGGCCCGAGCCCGAGGTCGCCCGCGGCGGCACCGTCACGGTGCCGGTGCTGCACGGCTGGGTCGATCCCGAAGGCGACCCCGTCCTGCTGCTGTCGGTCGACAACCCGTCGGGCATCGGCAGCGTCGCGGCGACGCCCGGTGGCGAGGTCGTCTACCAGCACGACGACGACGGGTCGGGCGGCGAGCAGCTCGTCGAGCTCGCGCTGACCTTCGCCGATGCGCGGGGCGCGACGACGGTCGAGCCGCTGATCGTCCGCGTCACACCGCAGCCCGCGCTGGATGTGCGCTCGTTCGCCGTCGTCGACGTGCTGGCGCCCGGAACGACGGTCGATGTCACGGCTCACGTGACGGGCACGACGGGGATGCTGTCGCTCTCTTCCGTCCGCGTGCTCGACGACGCACCGGCGACGGCGACGATCGTCGGCGGCACGACCGAGTTCGACTTCTCGGCGCGTGCGGCCGGCACGTACCGGGTCGACTTCACGGTGACCGACGGCGCTCAGGAGGGCAGCGGCACGGCGCGCATCACGATCCTCCCCGAGGACGCCCCGCCGCAGCTCGCCACGGCGCCCGTCGTCGCGTTCGTGCATCCGCAGAAGGACGCCACGATCGACGTGCTCGAGGCGGTGCACAATCCGACGCGTCGCGTGCTTCTGCTCAGCGATGTCGAGGCGACCCCCGAGGCGGGGGCCAGTCTCTCGGTCGACGCCGTGGGTCAGCGCCACCTGCGCGTCTCGGGTGCGACGGCGTCGGGGGCCTCGGGGCGCCTGGGCACGGTGCGCTACGTCGTGAGCGACGGCACCGAAGACGCCGGCGCACGCGTCGAGGGCGAAGCGACCGTGTATCTGCTGCCCCCCGCGCCCGAGCTCGCGCCGATCGCCGTGGACGACCGCGTCGTCGTGCGCGCCGGAACCCAGATCGACATCCCGGTGCTCGAGAACGACGTCGCTCCCGCGGGAGGGCGGCCCGTGCTCGATCCGTCGCGAGTCGTCTCGTCGACCGATGACGCCCTTGCGTTCGCATCGGGAGACCTGCTGCGCTATCTCGCCCCGACCGAGCCGGGCGAGTACACGATCGACTACGCCGTCTTCACGACGGGCTCGCCCGCGCTCGCCGACGTCGCGACCGTGCGGGTGCAGGTGCTGGGCGACGAGACGAACCGTGCACCGCTGCCCGAGCGGCTCGAAGGCCGCGTGCTCAGCGGACAGTCCACCGTCATCGACTTCACGCCGTTCGAGATGGATCCCGACGGCGACACCGTGACGCTCGACAGCATCGTGACCCAGCCCGAGCGCGGGTCGGCGTCGCTGTCCGCCGACGGCACGTCCATCGTCTACACGAGCGTCGCGGGTGACCGCGGACAGGTGTCGTTCACGTACCGCGTCGTCGATCCGTCGGGTGAGAGCGGAGATGCGCGCGTGCGCATCGGGGTGCTGGACGCGCAGTCGAATCCGAGTCCGGTGACCTACACCGATTACGTGCAGGTGCAGGCGGGCGAGGGCAAGTCGATCCGCGTCCGGCCGCTCGCCAACGACATCGACCCCGTCGGGGGCCGTCTCGCGCTCACCGACGCGCGGCCGGATCTGCCCCAGACGCTCGTCGAGGGCGAGCCCAACCCCGAGTTCGACCGTCTGGCGGCCCGGCTGCTGTCGGTCGACGAGCAGACGGTCGTCGTCGAGGCCGGTCAGGAGCCGGGCACGATGTCCTTCCTCTACGACGTGGCATCGACGTCGGGCAACACGGCGCGCGGGCTCATCGTCGTCAGCGTCGTCCGCGAGAGCGTGCCGGACTACCCCGTCGTGAGCGACACCGTCTTGACGGCCGAATCCCGGGAGGAGTTCCCCACCGGCGTCGATGTGCTCAGCGGCAAGGTCGCCTGGTCGGCGGGCACGGTCGAAGACCTCGACCTCTCGCTGTGGGGCGATCCGGACGACGTCTCGGTCGCGGGGCCCCGGATCCGGGGACCGCTCACGGCTCGGACGCAGCTCATCCCGTTCGCCGTGTCGGGCGAAGGCGCCGCGGGCGAGGTGACCACGTACGCGTTCCTGCGCGTGCCCGGCGACGGCGACGTCACGCTGGCCCTTCGCGCGGGGATCGCCGCGCCGCAGGTCGTCGAGCTGGAATCGGTGACCTTCGACATGGCCGACCTCGTCGCCAGGCCGCGCGGAAGCCGGCTCGAGGTCGGCGGCGAGGCGACCGCGTCGGGTGCGCGCGCCGATTCGGCGTGCGTCGTCGAAGCCGGCACACGCGTGCGCTACGACGCGGGCGCGGGCGCACCCTGGACCGATGCCTGTCGCGTGGCCGTGCGCCTCGAGGGGCAGGACGAGTGGACGCAGCTGTCCGTGCCGATCACCGTGTGCGCGCGCGACCCCCAGCCCGAGCTCAAGGCCGGATCGGTGACCGTCGGCCCCGGCGAGACGACGACGTTCGACCTGCGGTCGATGACCACCTGGCAGCTGCGCGACGACTGGGCCGGGATCGCCTACGCCCTGGATTACACCGGCACCTCGTTCACCGCCTCGCTCGACGGATCGATCGTCACCGTGACGGGCGCCGATCGCGCCGTGCCGGGACTCGACGAGGCAGCCGTCGTGTCGGTCACGAGCCACGCCGATGTGACACCGGCTCGGCTCATCCTGCGCGTCGGCGCCGCACCGTCGACCCTGCCGCGCGGCGGCTCGGTGACGCAGCAGTGCTCGCAGGCCTCCGGGTCCTCGTGCACCTTCACGGTCATCGGCGCTGCCGGCGAAGTCAATCCGCTGCCGCGCACTCCGCTCGAGGTGGCCGCCATCCGGGACGCCGGCTCGTGCAGCGGCGTGACGTTCGCCCGCGTCTCCGCGGCCACCGTCTCGGCGACGTGGACCGCCGACACGGCGGGAATGACGTGCACCGCGGCCTTCTCCGTGCAGGACGCGCAGGGCCGCCGCACGAACGGCGAGCGCGACGGCCGCATCGTGTTCGACCTGCTCGGCTACCCGAAGGGGCCCGCCTCGATCGCGCAGACCGGCTACGCCGACGGATCGGTCACGCTGCGCATCGACCCCGGCGCGGCGCGCGCGGCGTATCCCGAGCTCACGGGCTTCGTCGTCGTGTCCGACGGCAGAGAGGTCGCGCGCTGCCCTGCCGACGGCGCGTGCCCGGAGATCTCGGCGCCGAACGGCGAACCGCGCACCTATGAGGCGTTCGCGCGCAATGCGGTCGGCCAGTCCGTCGCCTCCGTGCGCACGGTCGCGTGGGCCTACGACGCACCCGCCGCACCGGCATCCGTCACCGTCCGGCCCGTGCCCGCTGGAGCAGAGGGGGGCATCGTCGCCCTGACGGTCGAGGGACTCGACCGCGACACCGGCTCGGTCGAGATCACGAGCGCGACGGGCGACACGGTCCGCGTGCCCGTGGGCCGCGGGTCGAGCACGCTCGACGTGCGTTCGTACCGCCTCGGCACGAACGCCCGCTCGCCGATCACGGTGACGCCGTACTCGCGCTTCGAGCTGCCGCCGGGGCTCGGCGGCAGCCCGACCGGCGCCTCGACGATCGGCTGGGGCAACGGCGTCGGCGCCCCGCTCGCATCCGACCTGGTGCTCGAGTCCACGTCGAACGGCGACGGCACGTCGACCGTGACCGCGCGCGCGTCGGCGCAGCTCAACGGCACCGGCTCGAGCCTGCGCTACGGCATCGTGCGCGACGGTCAGACGTGCCGTGTCACGACCGACGGGTCGTCCGCGACCTTCTCGGGTCTCGCCGACGGCGAGGAGTACCGCTTCGTCCTGTGCGTCGAATCCTTCTGGGGCGACGAGGCCTTCGCCCGCGCCGAGACGTCGAAGACGGTGCGCGCCGCGCAGTCCGGTCGTGCTCCGCGCGGGTACACCTTCGTCGTGGATGCCACGCCCGACGTCGTGCCGTCGGCCGGCCGGGCGCAGTGGGTGATCCGGGACACCCCGCGCTCGAGCGAGCCGGTCCCCAACCGCAACAGGGTGCAGTTCGACGCGTGGTCCCCGGGCAGCGGCACGTTCGGCCAGGATCCCGGCATCCGCGTCCGCTACGTGCACGAGTTCTGGGGCATCGCGACGGACTGGTCCGCCGTCGCGCCTGCCCCGGGCAGCGCTCCCTACCAGTTGCAGGCGTCGTGGCAGCTCGCGTCGCCGTGCGTCGGCGGCGGCGCGCTCACGCCGACGGGAACATCGTCGAACGGTCCCGGCGGCACCGTCGCGGCGTTCCAGTTCGACGCCTCCCGTGTGGTCTACTACGACGCGGCGGGCGCCGTCGTGCCGCACGAGGCGGGCACGTGGGCCGTGCCGGTCGGGGCGATCCGCGTGGACGGCATCGGCGTGACGGCGAGCTGGTCGCAGTGGGGGCTCAGCCCCGCGTCGGCGACCTTCGGCGCGTCCTGCAACCCCAACCTGCCGCCGGACCCCGAAGAAGCCCCCTGACCCATGCCGACGACCGATCGATCGAGGAATCCGCGATGACCATCTCCCCAGAGCAGGCGACCTGGTTCGCTCAGACGTTCGCCCAGCTCGCCGATAACGTCGAGCGCGCGGTTCTGGGCAAGCGGCACGCCGTCGAGCTCGTCCTCACGGCCATGCTGAGCGACGGCCACGTGCTGCTCGAAGACGTCCCCGGAACGGGGAAGACCTCGCTTGCACGCGCCATGGCGCAGTCGGTGCAAGGGACCAACACCCGCATCCAGTTCACACCGGATCTGCTTCCGGGCGACATCACGGGCATCAGCGTGTACGACCAGAAGGAGGGCGTGTTCGAGTTCCACGCCGGCCCGATCTTCGCGAACATCGTCCTCGCCGACGAGATCAACCGCGCCTCGCCCAAGACGCAGTCCGCGCTCCTCGAGGTCATGGAGGAAGGGCGCGTCACGATCGACGGCGTCTCGCGTCCGGTCGGCGACCCCTTCATCGTGCTCGCGACGCAGAACCCGATCGAGCAGGCCGGCACCTACCGGCTGCCCGAGGCGCAGCTCGACCGGTTCATGATGCGCACCTCTCTCGGCTACCCCGACCACGCGGCGACCGTGCGGATCCTCGACGGTGCCGCGACGCCGACGGCCGACCTCGCCCCCGTCATCACCCCCGATGCGCTCGTCGGCATGGCAGACCTCGCGGCGCAGACGTACGTCGACGCGCTCGTGCTCGACTACATCGCGCGCCTCGTCGACGCGACGCGCTCGGCCGATGAGGTGCGCCTCGGGGTCAGCATCCGCGGTGCGCTCGCCCTGACCCGCGCCGTCCGCACGCGCGCCGTCTCACAGGGGCGCACCTACGCGACGCCCGACGACGTCAAGGCGCTCGCCGTGTCCGTGCTGTCGCACCGGCTCATCCTGCACGCCGAAGCGGAGTTCGACGGCGTCACGCAGGAAGCGGTCGTCGGGCAGGTGCTGCTCGACATCGCACCGCCCTCGCGCCGAGAGGCCGTATGAGCCTCACCGACACGCGACTGACACGGACCTCGACCGAAGGCGCGGCGGGGCGCACCCACGCGACCTCGGTGACCGCGACGTCGATCTCGTCGGGGCGGATCGTGAACGTCGTCGTCTGGTCGACGCGTGCCTGGCGCGCTCTCGCCCGTGCGGCGACGGCGAGCACGATCTGGGTCGCCCGCACGGTGCGACCGGCGGGCGCGCTCGTGCTGCTGGCCGCCACGGCGGGTCTCGCGGCCGGCCTCGTGTTCGGCTGGGTCGAATGGATGGTCGCCGGCGCGGCGGCCCTGCTGCTTCTGCTGGCCAGCATCCCGTTCCTGTTCGGGTCGCGTTCGTACGAGGTGGACCTGTCGCTCGCGCGCGAGCGGATCATCGCGGGCGACGGGCTGTCGGGCGACGTCGTCGTCCGCAACACGGGCCGGCGGATGGCTCTGCCCGGCCGCATCGACATCCCGGTCGGGCCGGGCCTGGTCGAATTCGGCGTGCCGCTGCTGCGCCCGGGTCACACGGTCGCCCAGCCGCTGGACATCCCGCGGCTGCGGCGCGGCGTCGTGCGCGTCGGTCCCGCCACGACGGTGCGCAGCGACCCCGTCGGACTGCTGCGGCGCGAGCACGCGTTCGCCGATGCGCACGAGGTGTTCGTCCACCCCCGCACGACGTCGATCCCGTCGACGAGTGCGGGGCTGATCCGCGACCTGGAAGGCGCCCCCACGCGTCGCACGGTCGACGCCGACATGAACTTCCATGCGATCCGCCCCTACGTCGCGGGGGACGCCCGGCGCCACATCCACTGGAAGTCGACGGCGAAGACCGGTCGCCTCATGGTGCGGCAGTACGAGGAGTCGCGCCGGTCGCGGATGGCGCTCGTGCTCGCCGTCGCCGAGCACGAGTTCCGCGACGCCGACGAGTTCGAACTCGCCGTCTCGGCGGCGGCGTCGTTCGGCGTGCAGGCCGTCCGCGACGCGCGTGATGTCGTCATCGTGACGGGATCCGAGATCCCTCGCGCCGTGCGCGGACGCCTGCGGGCGATCCGCCACCTGCCCGCGGCTTCGCCCCGGCCCATGCTCGACGGCTTCAGCGGCGTGCGCATGTTCGAGAACACGATGGCCCTCGGCGACGTCTGCCGGCTCACCGCCGAGTCCGGCGAGCGGATCTCGATCGCCGTCCTGGTGACGGGCTCGGCCATGACGCTCACGCGTCTTCAGCAGGCCGCCCTCGCATTCCCCGCCGACACCGCGGTCGTCGCCGTCGTGTGCGACGAGCGCGCGCACCCCCGCGTGCAGACGCTGTCGAGCCTCACCGTCATGACCATCGGCACACTCGACGACCTGCGGGGGCTGCTGCTGAGAGGGGCTTCGGGGTGAGCGGGGCGCAGCGACGACGGGATGCCGCGAAGGCGGGCGGCCGCGTGCCGCCGCGCATCGTCGCGGGCTCCCTCTTCGCGGCGGCGGTCGTCGCGACGGCGGGCGTGTCGGCGTGGCCGATCTACCGCGAGCCGGCGTTCGTCGTCCTCGTGGCGGTCTCGGTCGGCGTCGCGGTCGGGATCACGGTGGTGGCGACGCGTCGCCGGTGGAGCGGCTGGCTCGTCGCCGGGGTCGTCGCGGCAGCGTTCATCGTGCTGGGCGTGCCGCTCGCCGTCCCCTCACGCCTCGGGGCCCCGGTGGAGCTCGTCCGGGGGCTCGGCGAGCTCACGGCGGGCACCGCGGTCGCGTGGAAGGACCTTCTCACGGTCGAACTGCCGGTCGGCTCCTACCGCAACCTGCTCGTGCCGGCGCTCGTCGTCTTCCTCGTCGGCACGACAGCGCTGCTGCGGCTGTCCTGGCGCGAGGGGCGCCGCGCGTACGTCGCGATCCCCGTCGCACTGGCGATGGTGTCGTTCGGTCTGGTGTTCGGCCACGCTGACGTGAGCAGTCCCCTGATGCTCGGGCCCGTGACGCTGCACGCGCCGGTCGAGACGGCGCTCGGCGTCGCCGGTCTGCTCGCGTGCCTGCTGTGGCTCGCCTGGCGCGCGCACGATGAGCGGGTGCGCGCTCTGCAGCGCGCGGCGGTCGCGAGCGGCGTGCGCGTCGCACGACGGGCGACCCCCGCCGACCGTCGCCGGGCCGCGCTCGGGATCGGGATGATCGCGGTCTCGGTCGTCGTCGCGGTCGCGGTCGTGCCGTTCGCGGCCCGGGGGATCGACCGGGACGTGCTGCGCAGCGCCATCGGCCCCGAGATCGATCTGGCGGCCGAGCTCAGTCCGCTCACGCAGTACCGCGGCTTCTTCCAGGACGAACGCGCCGACGACGTGCTCTTCACCGTCGAGCTGACCGAGCGCACTCCCGACCGCGTGCGGCTGGCGACGCTCGACGACTACGACGGCGAGGTGTTCCGCACGAGCGAGGGGACGGGGGACGGGCGGTTCGTCCGCGTGGCATCCGCTCTCGAGGCCGGAGACGGAGAGCCGATCGAACTGCGCGTCACGATCGATCGCTGGGACGGACTGTGGATGCCGACGGCCGGCCGGCTGGCACGCGTCGACTTCGACGGGCCCCGGGCGGCGCTGCTGGCGGACGGCTTCTACTACAGCGCGGAGGCGACCGCGGGCGTCCAGGCGGCCGGCGGCGGACTGGAATCCGGCGACGCGTACCGGATGACGGGGGTCGAGCCGGCGCGGATCCCGCTCGCGCAGGCGCAGGCGCCCGGTGCGCCGGGGCTCGACACGATGCCGCCGAGCGTGCGGACCTGGGTCGAGGAGCACGCGTCGGGATCGGACGGCGTCGCGCTCGAGGCGGCGGTCGATCTGCTGCGCGAGCGCGGATACCTCAGCCACGCCCTGTCGCTGGGCGCCGACGGCACCGCCGTATGGGCGAGCGGGCTGTCGGGCTACCGGTTCCAGCCGAGCGCGTCGGGGCACTCGCTCGGACGCATCGACGCCCTGTTCACGCGGCTGCTCGAGCGTGAAGCCGACCCGCGTGCCGCGGCATCCGGCAACTTCGTCGCCGCGATCGGCGATGACGAGCAGTTCGCGACGGCGGTCGCGATCATCGCGCGCGAGCTCGGATTCCCCTCACGCGTCGTCGTCGGCACGCGCCTGGCCTCGGACGACGCGGACCTGAGCGTGTGCGACGACGGCGTCTGCCGCGCGCAGCATCTCGCGGCCTGGGCCGAAGTGCGCTCCGCGGGCGGCGAGTGGATCCCGATCGACGCGACGCCGCAGCACGCGCAGTCGCCGAGCCTCGAGGTGACGCAGCAGCGCGACCCGGAGGTCGTCACCGAAGTCCTGCCCGATTCGGTCGAGGAGATCATCCCGCCCGAACCCGTACAGCAGGATTCCGTCGCCGCCGACCCGTCCGATGAGGCGGCCGGTCCCGACCTCGCGTGGCTGTGGCCCGTGCTGCGCATCTCCGGGATGGTGCTGCTCGTGCTGCTCCTCGTGCTCGGCCCGTTCCTCGCGGTCATCACCGCGAAACGGCTGCGGCGTCGTGCCCGCCGGACGACGGGGACGGCCGCGGAGCGCGTCGCGGGCGGGTGGGAGGAGTACGTGGACGCCGCGATCGACGCGCGTCGTGATGTGCCGCGCAGCGCCACGCGCAGCGAAGTCGCGGCCGCTCTGGGCACGTCGGCGGGCGCCGATCTCGCGGCGGCCGCCGACGAGGCCGTCTTCGCGGGGGAGGCGGGAGAGCCCTCGCCCGAAGCGGTCGACGCCTATTGGCGGACCGTCCACGCCGAGCGACACGCGCTGATCGGTGCGAACGGAATCCGGCGCAGGGTCGCCGCGACCGTATCGTTGAGATCGATCATCCGCCCGCTGGCACCCGCGAAAGGTGCTCGCACGCTCTTCGCCGAGAGGGGGAGGCGTTCGGGGCTGCGGCCCCTGCGTCCCACGCCATGACCATCGATGCCTCTGCCGTCGCCGCCGCCGGCCTGACCTGGTCCCTCGTCGCCCTCGCGCTCTACGTCTGGACGGCGATCGCCCTCGCCGCGGTGTTCCGCAAGTCGGGAGAGCCGGCGTGGGCGGGATGGGTTCCCGTCTACAACCAGGTCGTGCTGTTCCGCCTCGGCGGCGTCTCGCCGTTCCTCCTGCTGCTGTATCTCGTTCCGGGCGCGGGGGCCGTCGCCGTGTGGATCCTGCAGATCATCGCGTGCCACCGCATCAACGCCGCGTTCACGCTCGGCACGGGGATGACCGTGCTGGCGGCACTCGTGTTCCCCGTGTGGGCGTCGATCCTGGGTTTCGGCAGCGCACGCTGGGTCGGCGAAGAAGAAGCCGGTCCGCGACGGATCGGCGTTCCTGCGCCCGAAGCGACGCCGGTGTTCCCTCAGACCGGCCCGATTCCGCCGATGCCCGGCGCCGATGAGACCTTCCACGGACGCTCGACGCTCGTCGCGCCCGAGGATCCGCTGTTCGCGACGTCATCCGAAGCGGTCGCTCCGCCCGCGCCCGCCCCGGGACGACCGACGCCCTTCGCCCCATCTGCGCGCACGGCTCCCGACGAGGACGAGCCGGTCGGCCCCGTGGCCGGTCGTGCGGAGTCGCCGGTCTCGCCGCCCCCCGGCGGCTGGGCTCCGTCGGTCCCGGGCGACGCGAGCCGAACGCACCGTCGTGACGAGTTCGACGGACTGCGGCCGCCGCCCGTCCCGGAGGACAGCGTCGAGGTGACGGGGGCGATCCCGGGTGCGCCCGAACCGATGCCGGCCGCACCGTGGTCGCTGCCCGACCCCGCGCCCGTCACGCGCGCGCCCGCGGCCGCCAGGCCCTCGCCCGCGCCCGAGCAGGCGGACGCCGGCCCGGCGGACGGCGAGCCGATGGCTCCCGAGCCGTGGGCCCCCACGCGGTCGCCGCACTTCGACACCGACGCCTTCTCCGACAGCTCCGGCGCGGTCTCGGCGATCGCCGGCGCCCCCGACGCGGGCTCCCCCCGGTCGGCCCTGTCGTCGGTCTCGGCGCAGAACAGACGCCCGCAGATCCCGGACGACGCGTTCGATGAGACGATCATCGCTCGACGCCGTCGCACCGACTGGTCGCTCGTCACGCCTTCGGGCGACCCCGTCCCGATCGGCGCCGAGGTCGTGCTGCTGGGCAGGCGTCCCCAGCCCGATCCCGGGCATCCGAGCGCGCAGCTCATCTCGATCGACGACGGAACCGTCTCCAAGACGCACGCGCGGCTCGAACTGCGCGGCGACACGTGGTGGGTGACCGACCTGAACTCCACGAACGGCGTGGTCTTCGCGACGCTCCTGGGCACCGAGGTCGAGGCGACGCCGGGCGTCGCGATCGAGGCGGGTGACCGTTTCCTGCTCGGCGATGCCGAGATCCGCCTGGCCCGGAGCGTGGAGTGACCGACGAACCCGACGACGAGACCCGCGTCGCGCGGCGACGCGGCACGGGCTCGGACGCGCATCCCGAGGA
>NZ_JBHJZS010000046.1:0-18249 GCF_042271185.1 Microbacterium sp. NPDC055910 | reverse complement strand
GAAGCGGACGGCACCTCGTGCGTTCAGGAGGAAGGGCTCAGCGGATGGGCCACTGGATGTGCTTGACCTGGAAGAACTCCTGGAAGCCGTCGGCTCCCATCTCCCGTCCATAGCCCGACAGCTTGAAGCCGCCCCAGGGTGCGTCCGGGCGCATGTAGCCGCCGCCGTTGATCGACACGGCTCCCGTGCGCAGTCGCGTGGCCACGCCGTACGCCTCCGTGGGGTCTCCGTACACGGCGGCGTGGAGTCCGTAAGGTGAGTCGTGGGCGATGTCGATCGCCTCCTCGACGGTGTCGTAGGGGATGAGGACGCCCACGGGCCCGAAGAGCTCTTCGCGGGCGATCTCCCACGTGTTGTCCACGGCGCCGACGACGGTCGGGTTGTAGAAGTAGCCGTCCAGGCCCTCCGTCGCGCCACCGCCCGCGATGATCTCCGCCCCGCTGTCGACCGCGCGGTCCACGAAGCCTGCGACGAACTGACGCTGCTCCTCGCGGATGAGCGGTCCGAGGTGGTTCTCCTCATCCCAGGGCAGGCCGACCTTGAGGTTGCCGACGAAGCGCTGGATGCTGCCGGCGAAGTCGTCGTACTGGGCGCGGGGAACGAGCATGCGGGTCGTGGATCCGCAGCCCTGGCCGGAGTTGCGTGCGAACCGCATGATGGAGGGCTCCACGATCGCGTCGAAGTCCGAGACGGTGGGAAGCAGGATGTTCGCCGACTTGCCGCCGAGCTCGAGGATCGTCTTCTTCGTCGTCTCGGCCGCGGCGCGCTGGATCGCCTTGCCCACCTTGAGCGAGCCCGTGAACATGACCATGTCGACGGCGGGATCCGTTGTGAGGACCTCGCCGACGTCACCCAGTCCCGAGACGAAGTTGACGACGCCCATCGGGATGTCGGCCATCTCGACGAGCTTCATGAGAGCGCGCGTGGACAGCGGGGTGCGCTCGGACGACTTGAACACGAGCGTGCAGCCGGCGGCGAGGCCGGGGCCCAGCTTCCACACGACGGAGTTGATGGGGAAGTTGTAGCCCGTGATGCCGGCGACGACGCCCGCGGGCACGCGCTGGAGGACGGAGCTGGAGGCAGGAGCCTGGAAGCTCGGCAGGAGCGGCTCCTCGTAACCGCCACGGGGTCCCTTGAGCGCCATATCGGCCGCCCAGCGGATGTTCGCGACGGGCATCGAGACCTGCATCCCGCGCGCGAGCGCGACGGGGGTGCCCACCTCGGTGATGATGATCTCGACGAGCTCGTCGTAGTACTCGTCCATGAGGTCGGCGAGGCGGTTGAGCGCCGCGGCGCGATACGCCGGCGTCGAGCGGCCCCACGGCCCCTTGTCGAAGGCTTCGCGGGCTGCGCGCACGGCGCGACGGGCCTGATCGGGCGTCGCGTGCGGGTCGCTGCGGAGCACGCCGCCGGTGGAGGGGTTCAGGACGGTGTTGATCTCGGAGGACTGGCCCTCCTCCCATTCGCCGCCGATCCAGTTGAGGGGGCCCTCAATGAGCGCCCGTGCCGAGGCGCTCAGGTTGTCGAGGGTTTCGAATGCCGTGATCGTCATGCCAGCAGGCCTCCGTCCAGGGGGAGCGCGGTCCCGGTGATCCAGCTTGCATCATCGCTCGCGAGGAACGCGGCGGCGGCGGCGACCTCGTCCGGCGAACCGGCGCGTCCCAGCGGCACGTTGCGGGCGAAGTCGTTCTTGACGGCCTCGATGTCGGCGCCGGCCTCGCGGCCGAAGAACTCCGAGAGCATCGGCGTCTCGATCATGGCGGGGAGGATGGCGTTGGAGCGGATGCCCTCGGGGCCGAGGCGCTTGGCGACGGCCTTCATGAAGACCGTGATGCCGCCCTTCGCGAGAGAGTACAGCGGGCTGAACGGGGAGCCGACCTGGCCCGACGTCGACGACGTGAAGATGATGGATGCCTTCGGAGCGGCCTTGCGCAGCAGCGGCGTGGCGTACTGCGTCGCGAAGAACGCGCTGCGCAGGTTGATGTCCATCGCCTTCTCGTACTGCTCGGGGGTGACCTCCAGGCCGGGCGCGCCCGGGATGCCGGCGTGGTTGTACAGGACGTGGAGGATCCCGAACTCGTTCTCGATCCACGTGAACGTGTCCTGGATCGCCGAGACGTCGCTGACGTCGAGGCGGCGCGCCGTGGCAGTGCCGCCCGCGGCGATGATCTCGTCGGCGACGGCCTGCGCGGCCTGCTCGTCGAGGTCGGTGACGAGGACGTGGGCGCCTTCGCTCCCGAATCGGAGGGCGCCTGCGCGGCCCATCCCGGAGCCCGCAGCGGTGATGAGGGCGATGCGGCCGTCGAGTCTCTTCATTGAATCTCTCCTCCTTGGGCGATCATCCAGCGATGATGAAGCCGTCCCAATCTATGATTATAGAAATAAGAGTATGCATCGTTCGATGCGTGCGCAAGACGCCGGGCTCATCGCCCGCCGCGCCCGTCACCGGCCAGACGAAGCGAGTTGTGGCTGGCGACGACCCTCGTGGGGCGGAAGCTGATGGCGACGCGGCCCGGAACGCGGAGCGCGTGGAGGAAGCCCTCTTCCGCGCCGGGCGTCAGGCGGGCCGCGATCTTGCGAAGCGCCGGCTCGGCGGCTTCCGTCTCGGTGTGCAGTGTCGCCACTCCGCGCAGAGAGAGCATCTTCCGACCGGGCAGTGCCGTGCCCGCGTTCGAGACGACGATGCCGACGGACGGGTCCCGCTGGATCGCGCGCACGTGCACACGCCCCTGCACGCTGGTCAGCCAGAGCAGGTCGCCGTCGTAGGCGAAGCTCAGCACCGTGCCGCTGGGGGCGCCGTCCTCGTCCGTAAAGACGAGGGTGCATTCGGACTGCGTGAGCAGGAGTTCCTCCTGGTCGCGCCGGTCCAGCCTTGCGCCGCGGAGGTCTTGGAGATCGGGGGAGGTCATCGGGCTCCTGGCGTGGGGATGGTGGCGGCGCCCGTGGGGGGGGGGGGGGGGGGGGCGGCGGGGGGCCCCCGCCACCGGGGCGCTCATGCGGGCAGCGATGCGCCCTGGATCAGCTTCGACTCGACGAAGCCCGACAGGCCCTCGACGTTGCCTTCGCGTCCGAGTCCGGACTGCTTGAAGCCGCCGAACGGCTCCGTCACGCACATGTCCCACGCGTTGATCGACATTTGGCCGGTCCGCACGCGTCGTGCGATGTCCTCGGCCAGGGCTGTGTCGCGCGCGTAGACGGCGCCGGACAGGCCGTAGATCGTGCCGTTGGCGATCTCGACGGCCTCATCGATCGAGTCGAACGGGATGACCGTCACGACGGGCCCGAAGATCTCCTCCTGCGCGATCCGCATGTCGGGGGTGACATCGGCGAAGAGCGTCGGCTGGACGTAGAAGCCCGTCGGGAGATCGGCCGGCGCGGCGCCGCCGGTGACGAGGCGGGCGCCCTCCGCCTTGCCGATCTCGACGTACTCCAGCACACGCTCGCGCTGGCGGGCGGAGACGAGCGGGCCGAGGATCGTGTCGGGCTCACGCGGGTCGCCCACCTTGACCGACTCGTAGACGGTCTTCAGTGCCTGGACGACCTCTTCCTGGCGCTCCCTCGGCACGAGAATCCGGGTGATCGCGGCGCAGACCTGACCGCTGTGGCCGATGCCGGCGAAGGCGAGACCGACGAGGAAGTCCTCGAGGGGGATGTCGTCCGCGATGATTCCCGCCGACTTTCCGCCCAGCTCCAGCGTCACCCGTGCGATGCGCTCGGCGCACAGCGCCATGAGGCGGCGGCCGACTGCCGTCGAACCCGTGAACGTGATCTTGTCGACCGCGGGGTGGGTGACCAGGTGCTCGGACTCTTCGCGCTGCGCGGGGAGGATGCTCACGACGCCTTCGGGCAGACCCGCGGCCTCGATCGCCTCGGCGAGCATGAGGATCTCGACGGCGCACTCCGGGGCCGGCTTGAGGATGACGGTGCACCCGGCGGCGAGTGCGGGTGCGATCTTGAGCGCGGCGGTTGCGACCGGGCCGTTCCAAGGGATGATCACGCCGACGACGCCGATCGGCTCGCGGACGATGTAGCCGCTGCCGCCCTCCCACGAGCGGGCCTCGGTCCAGGCGAAGCGATCGGCCAGCGTCGAGGCGTCGTCGAACATCTTCAGCGCGTTGTTCGTGAACGCGACGGCGGCGCCCGGCGCGGCGCCGATCTCGGCGGTGAACGCGTCGACGAGCTCGGGCACGCGCTGGGCGATCTCCTCGCGGATGCGCACCAGGTACGTCGCGCGCTCCTGGGGCGACATGCGCGGCCACGGGCCGTGGTCGAACGCCTTGCGCGCCGCGGCGACGGCGCGGTCGATGTCGCCAGGCTGCGCTGCCGGAGTGGTCGCGATGACCTCCTCCGTGATGGGGGAGACGATCTCGATGACGGCATCGCTGGAAGGCTCCGTCCAGGACCCGCCGATGTACAGCTTGTCGAAGCTGCGCAGGGTTGCGGGAGCGATGTCTGCTGCGTGGGACAAAAGGAACCTCCGTTGGCTGCCTTCGGGTGCGCCAGTCGGGTTCTGGCGCCATGCGTAAAAGCATGCTAATAGTTGTCATGAAGTTAGCAGGAGTCATTCAAGGACGAAAGGACCCTGATGAGCCGGATTAAACCCGCATCCGCAGAGGTGTACGAGCCGCTGTTCGGAGCGGACGCGCCGCTGCGACAGCGCGTCTACGCCAACGCCCCCCGCCTTGCCGGGCCGTTCCGACAGTTCGCCGACACGCTCATGCGTGAATCGACGATCAGCGGCCGTCTCATGGAGATGCTCCGCCTGCGCGTAGCCTTTCACAATCAGTGCCGCAGCTGCATGTCGCTGCGCTACTCCGTCGGCTCGGAGGAGCCGCTCGCAGAGGGCGTCGTCTGCTCGCTGGAGCGACCCGAGGAGGCCGCGGACGTCACCGAGGCGGAGCGCGCCGCGCTGCGGTACGCCGATCTCCTCGCGACGGATCATCTCGCGATCGACGACGCGGTGTTCGATGAGCTGCGCCGCCACTTCTCGGAGCCCGAGATCATGGAGATCTGCTTCAACGTCGCGCTGTTCGTGGGTTTCGGCCGCATGGCTGCCTCTCTCGACATGACGGATGACCTTCCCGACGACTACCGGGCATCGGGACGCATCGCGCCGTGGGCGCTTCAGCCGCACTCGGTTCTCTGAGTGCGGGCGTGCTCGCATGGGTGCGCAGTTGAGGTTCTGGCATGTCGGGCTCGCGGTGGCCAGCATGTCACGCAGCATCGCGTTCTACTGTGATGGGCTGGGGATGCAGATCCGCCGGCGCGCATCGCTGAGTCCTGCCGCGACCGCTGTCTGGGGAACCGACGGCGGCGCCAGCGGCGACGTCGTCTTCCTGGGTCTCGACGGCGGTCCGGAGATCCTCGAGCTGATCGAGGTCGAGGGGCTGGATCGGGTGGATGCGTCATCCCGGCCATGGGATATCGCGTCGGCCCACTTCGCCCTGGAGACGGACGACCTCGGCGCGCTCTTCGACCGCATGGTCGCCGCCGGCTACTCCGCCCGCTCGTCGAGCCCGGTGGTCGCCGCCAGCGGGGTGCTCGCGGGCGGAAGCGCGGTGTACTTCGTGGATCCCGACGGGTTCCACGTCGAAGTGGTCCAGCGTCCGCCCGGGGTCTAGCAGTACGCGGTTCGGTTCGTCCGGCGCGTAGGCAGCAGGGGCGGCAGAACTCGTCGCTAGGCCGTGTTGATCAAGTCTGATTTGATCCAGATCAGCGTGGCGGCGAGGCTGACGGCGGCGCGGTAGCTGCGGACGAGTTTGTCGGAGCGCATCGCGATGCCGTGCCACTGCTTGAGCTTGTTGAAGCAGCGTTCGACGACGTTACGGCCCTTGTAGCGCTCCTGCTGCTGGTCGCCGAAGTCGATCGGACGGCCCGGCTTCTTGCGGCGGTGTGCGATCTGGTCGTCGCGCTCTGGGATGGTCGCCGCGATCCTGCGGTCGCGCAGCCAGGCTCGGTTCGCCTTCGACGGGTAGCCCTTGTCGGCGAGCACACGGTCGGGGCGGGTGCGGGGCCGGCCCTTCCCGTGGCGGGGCACGCGGATGTCCTCGAGCACGGCGGTCATCATCGTGGTGTCGTTGATGTTCCCGCCGGTGATCATCATCCCCAGCGGCCGACCGCGACCGTCGCAGACCAGGTGCAGCTTGGTCGTCAGCCCGCCGCGAGAGCGGCCGATCCCGTGATCAGGCGGCTCGAACCATGGATTCTTGGGATTCGGCAGAGCCCCCTGTGTCCCGGGCGAGTGTCGCGCCGTGCTGATGCACACGCGCAATCGTGGAATCGATCGAGACGACCCAGTCGATCTTGCCAGCGGCGTCGGCCTGCTTCTGCACCTCGGCCAGCAGCTTCGCCCAGGTGCCGTCCTCGGCCCACCGGTTGAACCGCTTGTAGATCGAGTTCCACTTCCCGAACCGCTCCGGGACATCCCGCCACGGCGCCCCGGTCCGGTACTTCCACGCCATCCCCTCGACAGCGAGCCGGTGATCCGTCCACGGCCTCGACCGCCCCGTCACCGTCGGCATCAACGGCTCCATCACAGCCCACACATCGTCAGAGATCTCCTGCCGCGTCACCGTTCAAGACTCACCCAGCCGGGAGCGAAACCACTTGATCAACACGGCCTAGGCCTTTCCGCGGAAGTTCGGCTTCCGCTTCTCGAGGAACGCGCGAGCGCCCTCGACCATGTCGTGCCCGCCGATGGCCTGGACGAGCATCGCGAGGCCCGACCGCATGTTGTCACCCGCGGCGTTCCACCACACGTTCGAGCTCACCTTGACGATCTCCAGCGATCGGGGGCTCAGCTCGTGGATCTCGGCGAGCCAGCGCTCGACGGCGGCCTCCAGTCCGTCGTCCTCGGTCACCTCGTTGATCAGTCCCCAGGAGAGTGCCTGGTCGGCGGAGTAGCGGCGGCACATCATCGCCATCTCCTTGGCGCGCTTCTCGCCGATCTGGATGGGCAGGAGGTTCGTCGCACCGAGCACGGGCGCCGACCCCACGCGGGGTCCGGTCTGGCCGAAGGTCGAGCGGCGTGTCGCGATGGCGAAATCGCACGCGATGACCAGTTCGTTGCCGCCGCCGGCTGCGGGGCCGTCGACGGCGGCGATGACGGGGCGCGGGCAATCGCGGATCGCTTCGACCAGGCGCAGCGAGCTGGCGAAGAGCGCGCGGATCGTCTCGGGGTCGGCCGATTCCAGGTTCGCGAGGTAGCCGCCGGCGCAGAAGGAGCCGCCGGAGCCCGTCAGGACCACGGCTTCGAACGGTGAGGCGGTGATGAACGCCTCGGTCATCGCCGCGGCCATCTCGCGGTCGTAGGCGTTGCGGCGCTCAGGGCGGTTGATGCGGATCCAGCGGACGCCGCCACGGTCTTCGACTTCGATGTCTGCCATGGTTCGTCGTCCTCTCGCCGGTGGCCGCGTTCCGAGCTTGTCAGGGCTGCGCGGCCGGATCAATTGATGATTATCATAGTGATCAGAAGGGGTTGGTGCGACTCATGCGTGGAGTGTCCGAATGAGGGCGGCCCGCGTCGTCCGGCTGACGGGGCCGTCCGGCGTCGAGGTCGCCGATGTTCCGGTGCCCGTTGCATCCGAGGGCGCGTCTCGCGTCGCCGTCCGTGCGGTCGGACTCTCCTACCCTGATCTGCTGATGTCCTACGGGAAATATCAGGCGCGACCCGACCTGCCGTTCGTGACGGGCGTGGACGTCGCCGGAACGCTGCTGGATGACGCGCCCGCCCAGGGGCTCCGTGCCGGAGACCGCGTGGCCGCGCCCCTCTCCCACGGGGGTGCGGCGGAGGTCGTGCTCGTGCCGGCGGAGCGACTGCTTGCGCTCCCCGCCGGAATCGGGTTCGCCGACGCGGCGGGGATGCCCCTGTCCTTCCTCACCGCGCACTTCGCGCTCGGTTGTCGTGCCGATCTGCGCCGCGGTGAGTGGCTTCTCGTCACGGGCGCCGCCGGCGCGGTCGGCAGCGCCGCGGTTCAGGTGGCCAAGGCGATGGGGGCCCGGGTCGTCGCCGCGGTGTCCTCGCCCGACTCCGCCGCGTTCGTGCGCGGGTTCGGTGCGGATGAGGTCGTCGTCGGCGTCGATGCCGCGCAGGTGCGAGAGATCGCCGACGGTGCGGGTGTGGGGGTCGTCCTCGATGTCGTCGGCACGGAGGAGGTCGTGCTCGAGGGCCTTCGGTCGCTGCGCACGGGCGGCCGGCTGCTGACGGTGGGCTATGTGGGCGGGGCCATCCCCGCAGTTCGCCTGAACCGCCTGCTCCTCAACAACATCGATGTGCGCGGCGTCGCGTGGGGTCCGTACTCCCGCGCGAACCCGGGGTACGCCCAGAGCCAGTGGGCCGACATCATGCGATGGGTCCAGGAGGGACGGATCCTCCCGAGCCCCGTCCTCGTGCGGCCGCTGGAACAGGCCGCAGAGGCCCTGCGCGACATCGAATCTCGTCGCGTGCGCGGGAGGATCGTGCTGGCGGTGGACTCCGGCCCTCGCTCAGAGTGAGGCCAGGAGCCCCGTCAGTGCGGCGCGGGTCTTCTCGGCCACGACGCGGGTCTCCAGAGGGCGCAGCTCGTCCGAGAGCACTTCCATCCCGATCGGCGCGGTCACGGACTTCTCCGCGAGAGCCGACAGCAGTGCCGCGAGGTCGAACTCGCCCGCGCCGGGAAGGCGGCGACGGTGGAAGGTGTCCTCCAGCTCGGTCCCGCGCGCATCCAGCGGCCCGTCGCTGAGCTGGATCACCGGAATCCGGTCGCCGGGAAGCTCGGCGAGCTGCTCCAGCGTGCTGCCCCCGCGGAAGAAGTGCCACGTGTCGATGACGACGCCGCCGTTGGGCTCCCCGGCGGCTTCGACGATGCGCCACGCGTCCTGCACCGTGCGGGTGTCCGTCCAGGGGAGGAACTCCAGAGCGACCCGCAGGCCGTGCTCCGCCGCGCGTCGGCAGACGCCCGCGAACCTCTCCGCGACGGTGTCCAGACCCGCATCGAGCGGACCGCCGATCACCATCATGTGGCGCCCGCCGAGCGCCTCCTTGAGGCGGAACAGCGAGGCCTCGTGGGCGAGCGACTTGTCGTTGGCGCCGTCGGGGAGCCACCAATCCGAGAGGAAGCCGATCTCGAAGAGCTCGAGGGAGCGCTCGGCGAAGGCGCTGCGGATCGAGGGGATCGTCATGCCCTCCTGCAGTGCGCGGGCCACATGGCCCGGTCGCAGCCCGATGCCGTCGTAGCCGGCGGCGTGCGCGCTGTCCATGCGGTCCATGAGTGATGCGCCGTCGATCGTGGACGCGCACAGGAATGCTTCCTGGAAAGGCTGGATGCTCACGGGTGAACCTTCTCTCGGTGTCGATGTCATGGTGCTAGGCCCACCGCTGCGCGACGGCGCGCGGGGAGATCCCGGGCTCATCGGGGCGCGTGGGTGCGTCGAGTGTGGAGCGCGAGAACTGCGGGGTCGGCGCCGCCAGCGGAGTCTGCGTGCCGACGAAGGCGCCGCGTTCCCGCGCGTGCGCATCCTCGAGGGCCTCCGCGAAGGTCAGCACGGGAGTGACGCAGGCGTCGGTGCCCGCCGCGCGCGCGGCCCACTCGTCACGCGGGCGCGACGCGAGCGCCTCTCCGATGGCGTCGCGCCATGCCGCCCAGCCCGCGGGGTCGTACTGATCGGCCAGGGGCGCGGGATCGATTTCGAGCAGCGCCACCAGTTCCGCGAAGAACTTGCGCTCGATCGCGCCGATGGCGACGAAGCGACCGTCGGCGCAGCGGTAGGTGGCGTAGAAGGGGGCGCCGCCGTCGAGCAGGTTCGCGCCTCGCTCATCCGACCAGCGGCCGACGCCCCGCAGTGCCCAGATCTTCTGCGCGACCATGCCGATCCCGTCCACCATCGCCATGTCGACGACCTGGCCGCGTCCGGATGATGCGCGCTCGACGAGGGCGCTGACGATTCCCAGTGCGAGGGGGAGCGAGCCTCCGGCGTAGTCGCCGAGCAGTGTGAGCGGTACGGGGGGCGGTGTGCCGGGGTGTCCGATCGCGTGCAGGATGCCCGTCACGGCGAGATAGTTCAGGTCGTGCCCGGCCTCGGCCGAGCGCGGACCCTCCCGGCCCCACCCGGTCATGCGGCCGTACACGAGGCGCGGATTGAGCTCGGCGACGGCGTCGGGGCCGAAGCCGAGCCGTTCCATCACACCGGGACGGAAGCCTTCGATGAGGACGTCCGCGCGCGCGATGAGCTCGCCCAGCTCGCGGATGCCGTCCGGGCTCTTCAGGTCGACGCGGGTGTGGGTGCGGCTACGCAGCACGGGGTCGACATCCCCCGCGAGCTCTGCCATCGCGCTGCCGGTGGGGCGGGCGACGCGCACGACGTCGGCACCGAGGTCCGCCAGGAGCATGCCGGCGTGCGGGATCGGACCGAGGCCCGCCATCTCGAGGACCCGGATGCCCTGCAGGGGACCTGGCATTGATGCTCCCGTCGTCGCAAAACTATGATTATGGAAATCATGGTATTTTGACGACTGTGAACACCGCAAGGTAGCGGGCGAGCCCAGGAGAATCGATGAAGACGTACCCCGGACTGACTATCCCGTTCTCGAACCCCGAGGACTGGAGCATCCAGAAGGTGCTGCGCCACCAGGCGTCCGTGCGCCCCGACAGCACGTATCTCGTTGCGCCCGAGGAGGGGGTCGAGTTGACCTTCGCCGAGACGCTCGCCGCCGCGGAGGCCTTCGCGACGACGATCTACGCGGCCGGCGGCGCGTACGGCGACCGTGTCCTGATCCAGGCCAAGAACAGCTCGGAACTCGTCCTGAGCTGGTTCGGGTCCGGTGTGGGCGGGCTCGTCGAGGTCCCGATCAACACGGCCTACGAACTGGACTTCCTGGCCCACCAGGTCCGCACGTCCGAGCCGCGCTGGGTCGTCGTCGATTCGACCTTCGCGCACCGCTTCCCCCCGGTCAAGGACGCGTGCGGCGGCGTCGAGAAGTTCTGGGTGATCGACGACGGAGAGCTCGACAGCGCGCTCGCCGTGCTGCGCGAAGCAGGGTGGGAGGCGGAGTCCTTCGACGATCTGCGCGTTCGGCGCGATGTCGAACTGCCCGACGTCACGGCGCGCGACCTCGGCGCCATCTTCTTCACGAGCGGCACGACAGGTCCCTCCAAGGGCGTCGCCATGCCGCACGCGCAGTTCTACTTCGACGCTGTCGAATGCATGAACCTCACGCAGCTCACTCCCGAAGACACCTACATGGTGACCACGCCGCTCTTCCACGGCAATGCGCAGTGGCTCGCGGCCTACCCCGCCCTCGTGGCGGGCGCCCGCTTCGTCATGTACCGCCGATTCAGTGCCTCTCGCTGGATCGACTGGGTCCGTGAGAACGGCGTGACGGTCACGAACTTCCTCGGCGTCATGATGGACTTCGTCTGGAAGCAGCCGGTCCGCGACAACGATGCCGACAACAGCCTGCGCTGCATCTTCGCGGCCCCCACGGCCAGTTCGATCGCGGGAGGGTTCGCCGAGCGGTTCGGCGTGGAGGCCTTCGTCGAGGTCTTCGGCCTGACCGAGGTGTCGATGCCGATCCTGTCCCCGTACGGGATGGAGCGCCCCCCGGGCGCGGCCGGGCTGCAGGTGTCGGAGTGGTTCGACGTGCAGCTGGTGGATCCCGAGACCGACATCGAGGTGCCCATCGGCGAGGTCGGCGAGCTCGTCGTGCGCCCCAAGCACCCCTTCACGCTGAGCTCCGGTTACTACGGCGCCCCCGAGAAGACCGTCGAAGCATGGCGGAACCTCTGGTTCCACACCGGCGACGCGCTGCGCAAGGACGAGGGCGGCTGGTACTACTTCGTCGACCGCTACAAGGATGCGCTGCGCCGCCGCGGGGAGAACATCAGCTCCTACGAGGTCGAGCAGGGCATCCTCGCTCATCCTGCCGTCCTGGAGTGCGCCGTCATCGCCGTGCCGGCGGCGTTCGAGGGTGGCGAGGACGAAGTGATGGCGTGCCTCGTCCTGTCCGGACCCGTCGACGTCACCGAACTCTGGGAGTTCGCCGCCGGCCGGGTGCCCGCGTTCGCCGTCCCCCGCTACATCCGCATCCTGTCGGCTCTGCCCAAGACACCTTCTGAGAAGGTGCAGAAGGCGGAACTGCGCAAGGACGGGATCACTCCGGACACGCACGACCGCGAGGCGCTCGTCTCCGCGAACTGACGCACGAAGAAGGGCCCCGCCTCGGCGGGGCCCTTCTTCGTGCGCTCAGATCAGGATGCTGTCCAGACGGGCGAGCGCTTCTCGGCGAAGGCGCGGGCGCCTTCCTTCGCGTCGTCGGACTCCCGGATGCGCTGGACGATGGGGTGCTGCCGCGTGAACATCTCGTCCGCGGGCCAGTCCGGCGACTCGCGGATGATGCGCTTGCTGGTCGCGACGGCCAGCGGCGCGTTGGCGGCGATCGTGGCGGCGAGTTCGCGCGCGGCATCCAGCGCGCCGCCCGCGGCGGTGACGGTCGTCACGAGCCCCAGATCCTGCGCCTCGGTGGCAGGAAGCGGCCTGCCGGTGAGGATGAGCTCCATCGCCCGGTGGTACGGGATGCGGCGCGGAAGGCGCAGGAGCCCCCCCGCGTTCGCGGTCAGGCCCCGCTTGACCTCGGGCAGCCCGAACGTGGCCGTGTCGGCGGCGACGATGAGGTCGCTTGCCAGGGCGAGTTCGAACCCGCCGCCCAGGGCCCAGCCCTCGACGGCCGCGATGAGGGGCTTGGCGGGCGTCTGCTCGACGAGTCCGCCGAACCCCCGCCCCTCGATGATGGGGATCTCGCCCCGGGAGAAGCCCTTGAGGTCCATGCCGGCGCAGAACGTGCCGCCCGCTCCCGTGAGCACCGCGACGCGCAACTCGGGCCGCGCGTCGAACTCCTCGAACGCGGCGGCGAGCCGCGTCGCGAGCTCCAGGGACATCGCGTTTCGCGCCGCGGGCCGGTTCATCGTCAGGACGAGGACGCCGTCGGTCTCCTCGCGCAGCAGGACCTCGTCCGCTGCAGCCTGCTCCGCGGTCATCGCGGTGCCATCCGGATCGCGCCGTCGAGTCTGATCGTCTCGCCGTTGATCATCTGGTTCTCGATCATGAGGGCTGCGAGCGAGGCGAACTCCTCGGGATGCCCCAGCCGCGCGGGGTGCGGAACGGTCTTGGCGAGCGAATCGCGCACGTCCTGCGACAGCCTCGCGAGGATCGGGGTGTCGAAGGTGCCCGGGGCGATCGTCGCGACGCGGATGAGCTTGCTCGCCAGGTCGCGCGCCGCGACGAGGGTCATGCCGACGATGCCGGCCTTGGCCGAGGCGTAGGGGATCTGGCCGATCTGGCCTTCCCATGCGGCGACCGATGCCGTGAGGATGCAGACGCCGCGTTCGCCGTCCACCGGGTCGTTCTTCGCCATGCGCGCGGCGGCGAGTCGCAGCACATTGAAGGTTCCGATGAGGTTCACCCGCACGACCGTCTCGTACAGCTCGAGGTCGCCCGGGTTCCCGTCGCGGTCCACCAGGCGCAGCGCGCCGCCGCGTCCCGCGCAGTGCACGAGGGAGCGGAGCGGGGCGACCGCTTCGGCGGCGTCGAGCGCCGCTTCGACCTGCTCGGGCGAGGTCACGTCAGCGGGGGCGAAGGTGCCGCCGAGCTCGGCCGCCCGCTCCTCGCCGGCCGAGGAGGGCAGGTCGAGCAGCACGACGTGCGCCCCCTTGGCTGCGAGGGCCTGAGCCGTCGCCAGGCCGAGGCCCGAGGCTCCCCCCGTGATCACTGCCGATGTGCCGTTCACATCCATGTCATGCTCCTTCCATGCGGCGACCTGCGTCGAGCCGCTCGATGATGGTGGCGTTCGCCATGCCGCCCGCCTCGCACATGAGCTGGAGCCCATAGCGGCCGCCCGTGTCCTCGAGGGCGTGCAGCATCGTGGTCATGATGCGCGCACCGGACGCGCCGAGGGGGTGCCCGAGCGCGATCGCGCCGCCCCGGGGGTTCACCTTCGCGGGGTCCACGTCGAACTCGCGCATCCACGCGAGCGGGACCGAGGCGAAGGCCTCATTGATCTCGATGTGGTCGATGTCGTCGATCGTGAGTCCGGCCCGCCGCAGCACGAGGTGCGTCGCGGGGATCGGGGCGGTCAGCATGAGCAGGGGGTCATCGCCGACCGCCGTGACCGTGTGCACCCGCGCGCGGGGGATGCGGCCGTGGGCGGCGGCGCGCTCGGCGCTCATGATGAGCAGGGCCGACGCGCCGTCGGTGATCTGCGAGGAGTTTCCCGCGGTGACACCCCAGGCGACATCGGGGAAGCGAGCGGCGAGGTCGTCGGTGCGGAAGACGGTGTCCAGGGTCGCGAGACGCTCGAGCGTCGTATCGGCGCGGACCGTGCTGTCGTGCGTGACGAGCCCGTCCGGGGTCATGACGGGAACGATCTCGCGGGAGAAGTCCGTCGCGGCGGCGCGCTGGTGCGAGCTCAGCGCGAGCGCATCCATCTCTTCGCGCGAGATGCCCCATTTCTCCGCGACGAGTTCGGCCGACACGCCCTGCGAGGTCAGGCCGGGCGCGTAGCGCTCGGCGATCCCCTGACCGTACGGGTCTGCGCCGGCGCGCGCTGAGCCCATCGGCACGCGGCTCATCGACTCCACGCCCCCCGCGATGATGATGTCGGCGTGGTCGGCGAGGATCGCCTGCGCGGCGAAGCTGACGGCCTGCTGGCTCGATCCGCACTTGCGGTCGATCGTGGCGGCGGGGACGTGGGCCGGGTAGCCGGCGGCCAGCCACGCCATGCGGCCGGGGGTCGCGGACTGCTCGCCCGTCTGCGAGACGCAGCCGATCAGGACGTCGTCGACGGTGGCGGGGTCGAGGCCGTTGCGCTCGACGAGATGCTGCAGCGTTTGGGCGAGCAGATCGACGGGATGCACGCCGGAGAGCGCCCCGCCGGCCTTTCCGCGCGCGATGGGCGTGCGGACGGCGTCGACGATGACGACATCGCGGTTAGAGGCTATTGTCATGGGAATTGTTTATCATGATATACAGTTATTGAGAACGTAATCCTTGCGCATCATTCGCCTGGTGGGCATGATTCACGGTAACTGACAACAAACTACGGAGCAGGAGCGTGATGTCGATGTCGATGATCACGGTTGACGAATTGCAGGAGATTCGCAAGCTCGCGGCTGCGGTCGCGCACGATGTCTACGCGCCGATCGCCGAGGATCTGGACGTGACACGCACGCCGATCACGGTCGAGCAGCGCAAGGCCCTGGGTGAGCTCGGATTCCTGGGCATCGCCCACGAGGAGCAGTACGGGGGATCCGGTTCGCCCTTCTCTCACGCGCTCGCCGTGATCGAGGAGTTCGCGAAGGTCTGCCGTCCGGCGGCCTTCCAGATCTTCGAGGCCAACACCGGTCCCGCCCAGGTCATCGCGCGTCTGGCGACCCCGGAGCAGCGTGAGCGGTGGCTGCCGGACATCATCAGCGGTGAGCGGACGATGGCGGTCGCCATCAGTGAGCCGGATGCCGGTTCCGCGGCGACCGACATGAAGACGACGGCGCGCGAGACCGACGGGGGCGTCGTCCTCAACGGCACGAAGCGCTGGATCTCCAATGGCGGCGAGGCCGATCTCTACCTCGTCTACGCGCGTCTCACCGATGCGCCCGGCTCGAAGGGCATCGGCGCTGTCGTCGTGGAGAAGGGCACCCCCGGACTCAGCTTCGGCCTCTCGGAGCGACTCATGGGCTTCCGCGGCATCCCGTCCGCCGATGTCATCCTCGACAACGTCGTCGTCCCGAAGGAGAACATCGTCGTTCCCGCCGGCGACTTCAAGAAGCTCTTCGGCGTCTTCTCGGTGGAACGTCTCGGCAATGCGACGATGAGCCTCGCACTCGGACAGGCCGCGCTGGAGAAGAGCGTCGCCTACGCGCAGCAGCGCAAGGCGTTCGGCAAGGACATCATCGAGTTCCAGACGATCCAGACGATGCTCGCCGACATGCTGCTGCAGGTCGAGGGCTCGCGCCTGCTGATCGAGCGCGCCGCGGCCACCGCCGACGAGGGCATCCCCAACGCGCTCTACGTGTCGCTGGCCAAGTGCACGGCCAACGAGATGGCCAAGCGCGTCACCGATCTCGCCATCCAGGTCCACGGCGGCAACGGGTACACCGAGGAGTACGGGCTCGAGCGACTCCACCGCGACTCCCACGGCTGGGCGATCGCCGGCGGCACGCCCGCCATGCAGCGCACCCGCATCGTGTCCGAACTCACCGGCCGCCGCTTCGACCAGCGCGGATAGCCTGGGCCCGGACCTCCACCCCGAAAGGCATCTCGCTGTGACAGAGAAGTTGTTCGCCCTCGACGAGGCGCACGAGCGGATCCGCGAAGCGGCTCGAGCCCTCGCTGCCGACGTGGCGCCGTTCGCCGGCGAAGCCGATGAGGCGACGGATGTGCATCCCGCCACGCTGGAGGCCCTCCAGCGCAGCGGCCTGGCCGCATTCGTCGTCCCGGCGGCGTTCGGCGGCCGAGACGTGACGCTGGATCCGCTGACGATCGCGATCATCCGAGAGCAGGCGATGGGCGTCTCGGCTCACCTCGACTCGCTCTTCGGGATGCAGGGCGTCGGCAGCTATGCGCTGAGCATCGGCGGCAGCGACGAACTGCGCCGCGAATGGCTGCCCAAGGTCGCCCGCGTCCAGGCGATCCCCTCGATCGCCCTGACCGAGCCGGAGATCGGGTCGGACCTGCGCGGCATCACGACGACGATCACGCAGGACGGCGATGTCCTTCGGATCTCGGGGCGCAAGGCCTTCATCACGAACGCCGGTGCCGCCGACTTCGCCTGCGTGCTCGGCAAGGAGGGCGACGGCTTCTCGATGGCCCTCGTCCCCACCGGCACGCCGGGGCTGACCATCACGAGCGGCCCCGACATCATGGCCCCGCACATCATCGGCGAACTGCACTTCGACGACGTCGTGGTGCCTGCCTCCCATCGCCTGGGCGAGCCGGGCAAGGCCTTCTCGCTCATGCTGCAGACGCTCGCGGTGTTCCGCGTCTCCGTCGCGGGGTCCGCGGTGGGCCTTGCTCAGGCCGCGCTGAACGAGGCGGTCGCGCACGCGACGACGCGCGAGCAGTTCGGGAAGCCGCTCATGGCTCTCGGGTCGATCTCGCAGTCGCTCGCGCTGAGCTGGGCGGAGATCGAAGCCGCACGGGCGCTCACCTACCGCGCGGCGGCGCTCGCGGCATCCAACCCCCTCGCCCACATCGCCGACACGTCGATGGCCAAGGTCATCGCGACCGAGACCGCCGGACGCGTCGTCGACCGTGCGGTGCAGGCGATGGGCCGATTCGGGCTCGTGCGCGGCAGCACGATCGAGCGGCTCTACCGCAACGCGCGCCCCGTCCGCATCTACGAGGGATCCACCGAGGTCCTGCTCGACTCGCTGGCCCGTCAGCTCGCCAAACGGAGCACGACATGATCATCGATGCGCACACGCACGTCTGGCCCGACGCGATCGCCGAGAAGGCGCTGACGGGAAATCCCGTGCCGGGGCTCGAGCCGCGCGGCACGGGCACCGTGGGGGGCCTCGATCTGTCGATGCAGGCCACCGGCGTGACGATGAGCTGCTGCCTGGGGATCGCGAACGAGGCGCGCCATGTCGACCGGGTGAACGAGTTTGTCGCGGGGCTGGTCTCGCCCACACGCTTCGGCTTCGGCACCGTCCACGTCGACCTCCCCGTCGAGGAGAACATGGCCAGTCTTGCGCGCCACGGCGTGACGGCGGTCAAGCTCCACCCCCTGTTCCAGAGGTTCGCCCTCGACGACCGGCGGCTGTGGGACATCCTCGACGCCTTCGGTGAGGACATCGCCGTCATCACCCACGTGGGTGCCGGCGGCGACGCCTACACGAACAGCCTCTCCAGCCCCGGCATGATCGCCGCGATCGCGAAGCAGTTCCCGCGACTGAGGCTGATGGCCTGCCACTTCGGCGGATACAAGATCCTCGACGACGCAGAGGAGATGCTCGCCGGTGCGGACATCGTGCTGGAGACCTCCTGGCCGCCGTCGCTGAACACGCTGCGCCCCGAGCGTGTGCGCGCCCTCATCAAGAAGCACGGTGCCGAGCGCGTCGTCTTCGGGTCGGATTGGCCGATGACCGATCCGGCGACCGAGATCGCGGCGATCCAGGCGCTGGGCCTGACCGACGACGAGACCAAGCTGGTCCTGGGTGGCACGATGGCGCGGATGCTGCGCCTGGACGTCTGAGACGCAACGAGAAAGGGGCCGCTCCGAGG
>NZ_JBHJZS010000045.1:0-18722 GCF_042271185.1 Microbacterium sp. NPDC055910 | reverse complement strand
CTCCAGGCCGGCGTGACTGCACCGGCGGGCCGCGACAGCGGGTGGACCCCGCAGTCTCGGCGCGCCGTTGCAGTCTCGCCGTGGAGGGGGCGTGCTTCACTGGACGCGAGGTCGGGAACGGAGCCCACATGGACGCGCAGCACGTGCAGGTGTGCGTCATGGGGGTGTCGGCCGCCGGCAAATCGACGGTCGGCCTGCTGCTCACTCAGCGGCTGGATGCCGCGTTCATCGACGCCGATGACCTGCATCCCGTCGAGAACACGACGAAGATGGCGGCGGGTCGGTCGCTGACCGATGACGATCGGTGGGTGTGGCTCGACGCGGTCGGTGCCCGATTCGCGGATGCCGCGGCTCACGGCCGTGACCTCGTGATCGCCTGCAGCGCGCTCGCGCGCCGCTATCGCGACCGCATCCGCAGCGCCGCCCCCGGTGTCGTGTTCGTGCACCTGCACGGGGATGCCGAACTGCTCGCGCAGCGCGCGGGGGATCGCCGCGAGCATTTCATGCCGGCGGCGCTCCTCGCCTCGCAGATCGAGGCATTGGAGCCGCTCGCACCGGACGAGCCGGGCGTGACGCTCGACGTCGCCGAGAGCCCGTCCGCACTCGCGGCCCGCGCGGTCGCCTGGCTCGGCCGGCACCCCGCGTAGACGGGGCCCGAGGCCGCCGCGGGCGTGCGTCGGCGTGCCTCATGGCGAGACCAGCACGGAGTCCGAGCAGGCCTCCGGCCAGAGCGCGGCATCCTCTCTCTCCCCTCCCCGAGACTGCAACGGACCGCCGAAACAGCGGGTGAACCCCGCAGTCTCGGCGCGCCGTTGCGGTCTCGCGGTCAGGGGCCCGAGGCATGGGGCCAGGGGTCAGCGGCCAGAGGTCTCGCGGTCAGGGGTCAGGCTTCGACGTCGCCGCGCCAGCCGCCGGTCTCGACGCCGCGGGACTCGATGAACTCCTTGAAGTTCTGCAGGTCCTTGCGCACGGCGTGGCCGCCCGCGCCGACGAGCGACCCGAGCTTCTCGGCGAAGCCCTCGGGCTCCCAATCGAGCTGGACGGTCACGCGCGTGGACGTGTCGGTCAGCTTGTGGAAGGTCACGACGCCCGCGTGGGCGGTGTCGCCTCCCACGCTCGTCCAGGCCACGCGCTCATCGGGGTGCTGCTCGGTGATCTCGGCGGCGAACTCGCGCGTCGCCCCGGCCACGGTGACCGTCCACCGCGTGTGCGTGTCGTCGACCTGCGTGATCTCGTCGACCTCGTCCAGGAACTGCGGAAAGCTCTCGAACTGCGTCCACTGGTTGTAGGCCGTGCTGACGGGGACGTCGACGTCGATGGTCTCGATGATCTGCACCACGATGGGTCCTCTCTGTTGGTCGTCTTTGCTCTATTCCAGACGGATGCCGCGTTCCTGACCACGGGGTTGACACCGACGCACGTCGGTGAGATCGAGCCGGATTCTCTCGGGTCAGCGGCATCCGATCAAGGGTCTGCCCGATGGCGGCGTGAGCGGCCACGGTAGAACGACACCCCGAACGCAAGGAGACGCGCTATGAAGGCACTCACGTGGCAAGGCACGCGCACCGTGGCGGTCGAGGAGGTGCCCGATCCCGTCATCATCGAGCCCACCGACGCGATCGTGCAGATCACCTCGACCGCCATCTGCGGGTCGGATCTGCACCTGTACGAGCTGTTCGGACCGTTCATCGACCGCGGCGACATCCTGGGCCACGAGCCGATGGGCGTCGTCGTCGAGATCGGCGACGACATCACGAGCCTCGCGGTGGGCGACCGTGTCGTCGTGCCGTTCAACATCTCGTGCGGGCACTGCTTCATGTGCCGGCGCGGCCTGCAGTCGCAGTGCGAGACGACCCAGGTGCGCGAATACGGCAGCGGGGCGGCCCTCTTCGGCTACACGAAGCTGTACGGCCAGGTGCCCGGAGGGCAGGCCGAATACCTGCGGGTGCCGCTCGCCGACTACAACCACGTGCGCGTCGGGGCCGACCTGCCCGATGACCGCTACCTCTATCTGAGCGACATCCTGCCGACGGCATGGCAGGCGGTGTCGTACGCCGACGTGCCGGCCGGGGGCACACTGGCGGTGCTGGGACTCGGGCCGGTGGGACAGTTCGTCGCGCGCATCGGTGTGCACCACGGCTTCCGCGTGCTCGCGATCGACCCCGAGCCCGAGCGTCGCGCCATGGCCGAGCGGCACGGCGCGCTCACCTACGACCTGACCGATACGGTCGTCGACGAGCTGCGAGATCTGACCGAGGGCCGCGGTGCCGATTCCGTCGTCGACGCGGTCGGCCTCGAAGCCCACGGCAGCGGTATCGCCGGCTTCGCGCAGAAGGCCGTCGGCCTGCTGCCGGATCCGGTCGCTCAGCGCCTCATGGACAAGGCCGGCGTGGACCGGCTCGCCGCTGTCTACGGCGCGATCGACCTCGTCCGCCGCGGGGGCACGGTCTCGTTGAGCGGGGTCTACGCCGGCGACGCCGACATCCTTCCCATGAAGACCATGTTCGACAAGCAGCTGTCGCTGCGGATGGGGCAGTGCAACGTCAAGCGCTGGATCGACGACGTCATGCCGCTCGTCGAGGACCCCGCCGACCCGCTGGGCGTCATGGACCTCGCGACCCACCGCGTCCCGCTCAGCGAGGCGCCGCGCATGTACGACACCTTCCAGAAGAAGGAGGACGGGTGCATCAAGGTCGTCCTGACTCCGTGACACCGACGGATGCCGCGGGGATCGCGGCGTGGCCGGGTTCGGCCTACCCGCTCGGGGCCACCTACGACGGCAACGGCACCAACTTCGCGATCTTCAGCGGCGGTGCCGAGCGGGTCGAGCTGTGCCTGTTCGACGGTGAGGACGAGGCACGCGTCGACCTCGTCGATGTCGACGCGTTCGTCTGGCACGCCTACCTTCCCGGAGTGCAACCGGGACAGCGATACGGATACCGCGTGCACGGCCCGTACGACCCCGCCAACGGTGTGCGCTTCAACGCGAACAAACTGCTCCTCGACCCGTACGCCAAGGCGGTCGACGGGCGGATCCGATGGTCGCCGGACGTGTTCGGATACGACTTCGACGACCCCGACTCGCGCAACGACGCCGATTCGGCCGCGCACATGATGAAGGGCGTCGTGGTCAATCCGTATTTCGACTGGACGGGCGACCGCCACCCGAAGACGCCCTACGCGCAGACGCTCATCTACGAAGCTCACGTCAAGGGGCTCACGCGGCTGCACCCCCTCGTACCCGAAGAGCTGCGCGGCACGTACGCCGGCATGGCGCACCCCGCCGTCATCGACCACCTGACGAAGCTCGGCGTGACGGCGCTCGAGCTCATGCCCGTGCACCAGTTCGTCGACGATTCGACGCTGCAGGAGAAGGGGCTGTCGAACTACTGGGGCTACAACACGATCGGCTTCTTCGCGCCGCACAACGCCTACTCGTCGTCGGGTGAAGCGGGGGAGCAGGTGCAGGAGTTCAAGGCGATGGTGCGCGCCCTGCACAACGTGGGGATCGAGGTCATCCTCGACGTCGTCTACAACCACACCGCCGAGGGCAATCATCTGGGCCCGACGCTGTCCATGCGCGGCATCGACAACCGCGCCTACTACCGCCTCGACGGCGACGACCCGCGGTTCTACACCGACTACACGGGCACGGGCAACAGTCTCAACGCCGGCGATCCGCACGCGCTGCAGCTCATCATGGACTCGCTGCGCCACTGGGTCATCGACATGCACGTCGACGGCTTCCGCTTCGATCTCGCCTCGACGCTCGCGCGCGAGTTCTACGATGTCGACCGCCTCGCGACGTTCTTCGAACTCGTGCAGCAGGACCCCGTCGTGTCGCAGGTGAAGCTCATCGCCGAACCGTGGGATGTCGGCCCGGGCGGATACCAGGTCGGCAACTTCCCACCGCAGTGGACCGAGTGGAACGGCAAGTACCGCGACACGGTGCGCGACTTCTGGCGCGGAGAGCCTCAGGCCCTGGGCGAGTTCGCATCACGGCTCACCGGCTCCGCCGACCTCTACGAGCACTCCGGACGCCGGCCCGTGGCATCCATCAACTTCGTCACCGCCCACGACGGCTTCACGCTGCGCGACCTCGTGTCGTACGACGAGAAGCACAACGAGGCCAACGGCGAAGACGATCGCGACGGCGAATCGCACAACCGCTCGTGGAACGGCGGCGTCGAAGGTCCGACCGACGATTCCGACGTGCTCACGCTGCGCGCGCGTCAGCAGCGCAACTTCCTCGCGACGCTGCTGCTGTCGCAGGGGGTGCCGATGATCTCGCACGGCGACGAGCTCGGCCGCACGCAGGGCGGCAACAACAATGCCTACGCGCAGGACAATCCGACCGCCTGGGTGGATTGGGATGCCGCAGACCTGCCGCTCGTGGAGTTCACGGCCGCCCTCGCGCGCCTGCGGCGCGAGCACCCCACCTTCCGGCGCAGCCGCTTCTTCGACGGTCACCCCGTCGAGATGGCCGAAGGCGCGCCGATTCCCGACGTCGTCTGGCTGCGCCCCGACGGCACCGCCATGCGGCCAGAGGACTGGGACTCCGGCTTCGGGCACGCGATCGGGGTGTTCCTCAACGGCAGGGGCATCCGCGAGCGCGACCAGCGGGGCGAGCCCGTGAACGACCTGCATTTCATCGTGCTGTTCAACGCCGCCGCCGAGCCGGTCGATTTCACCATTCCGAGTGTCGCCTTCAGCCCGCAGTGGGCCGTGCGCGTCGACACCGCCGGCCGACTCCCTCCCGAAGATCCCGTCTCACCGGGCTCGACGGTCCGGGTCGAGGCCCGGGCGCTCGTCGTGCTCGGCGAGATCGATGCGGGTTCGGCCGACGTCGAGGATTCGGTCGCCGCCTCGCTCCGGCATCAGGCGCCCGCCGTCGTGCCGGAGGACCCCGACGATCACCGCGCGTTGTCGCTCGGGTAGCAGCCGTACGCGGCGCGATAGTGCTGCGCGAAGCGCGAGGGGTTCGAGAAGCCCCAGCGTCGCGCGAGCGCGGCGATCGTGCCGGCGGTTCCCTCGAGCAGCTCGGCGTGGGCTCCCGCGAGCCGCGCCGACCGCAGATACTCGCTCGGTGTGCGCCCGGTCGCACGACGGAATGCGTACTGCATGCCCCGGGTCGACATCCGCACTGCGGCGGCGACGTCATCGACCGTGACGGGCTCGCGCGCGTGGTCGTCCATGTACGCCATGGCGCGGCGCACGCTCGCGGGCGCGGCGGCGGTCTGGTGGGGGCGCTCCAGTGCGTGCAGGTAGCTCGTGGGAAAGGCCGACAGCGTCACGACGAGGGCGTGCCGGCGAATCTCCGATTCGAGGACGGGGTGGTCCTCGCCGATGGCGCCGAGACCGTTCATGACGTGGCGGAACGTCGATTCCCACGCGCGACCGGCCTGCGCCGTGCGCGGAGCGGGGTCCGTCACGTCGAGCACGAGACGGTCGTCGCCGCACGCCTGGCGGGCGAACTCCTCGGCTCTCGTCCGGTCGAAGACGAATGCACGCACGTGGGCGGCGCCGTCCCATTTCGCCCGTGTCGGGGCGTCCGCCGCGAGCCAGGGGAGTGACGCATCGAGCGTGCGCTGCCCGCTGCCGACCCAGCCGTTCTTCGCCACGACGCGGCACGCCATGAGCTGGCCCTGAGGATCTATCGACGAGCTGACGCGTGCCGTGAGCGAGTAGGAGACGACCGAGAGGCCCTCGATCTCGGCCGAGGCCCATTCGAACGGGAATCGCACGGGGTCGGCGTGCTCGAGTCGGGCCGATGGCACGTGCCGCTGCCACATCTCCTCGGCGGATCGGGCTCCGCGGCTTTGCACACGCAAGACTTCTGCCATGTCTTCTGGGTCTCCAGTTATGGCCGCCCCAGCGTCCGCCGCTGACATCCTGGCACGAAACCGACACGACGCGGCACACGGCCCGAGGCGCGAGCGGCGCCCCGCGACCTGACAGAATCTTCTCCATGCGGGAATCTTTCGTGTACGACGCTGTACGCACTCCTTTCGGTCGCGCGGGCGGCGCTCTGGCGGGCGTCCGGCCCGATGATCTGGCCGCGGTCGTCATGCGCGCGACCGTCGAACGCACGGGCATCGACCCGGCGCGGATCGACGACATCGTGTTCGGCGACGCCAATCAGGCCGGCGAAGACACGCGCAACGTCGCGCGCATGAGCGCCCTGCTCGCGGGATTTCCCACGACCGTCCCGGGCGTGACCGTCAACCGCCTGTGCGGATCGTCCGTCGAAGCGGTCATCCAGGCGTCCCGGGCGATCGAGGCCGGCGACGCCGACATCGTTCTCGCGGGCGGTGTCGAATCCATGAGCCGCGCGCCGTACGTCGTCGAGAAGTCGCCGCGGGCGTGGCCGTCGCTGGGCAATCAGACGATGTGGAACACCGCGATCGGCTGGCGCATGACCAATCCCCGGCTGCCCCGGGAGTGGACGATCTCGAACGGCGAGTCCGCCGAGAAGCTCGCCGGCATCCACACGATCCCGCGCGAGGAGCAGGACGCCTTCGCGCTGCGCAGCCACCGCCGCGCCGCCGCCGCGTGGTCCGAGGGCGTCTACGACGACGAGATCGTGCAGGTGCCCGGCGCGTCGCTCCTGCGCGACGAGGGGATCCGCGACGACACGACCCTCGACAAGCTCGGGAGCCTCACGCCGCTCTTCGCCGCCGACGGGACCGTCACGGCGGGCAACTCGTCATCGCTCAACGACGGCGCATCGGCCGTGCTGGTCGGCGGTGCCGGCGCGATCGACGCCGAGCCGCTCGCCCGGATCGCCGGTCGCGCGGCGTTCGGCAACGACCCCGACGTCTTCGGCGTCGCCCCTGTCGAGGCGGCGAATCGGGCTCTCGCGCGTGCGGGACGCACGTGGGCCGACGTCGACGTCGTCGAGCTCAACGAGGCGTTCGCGTCGCAGAGTCTCGCGTGCCTGCGCGGCTGGCCCGACCTCGACCCCGAGAAGGTCAACCTGCACGGCGGAGCGATCGCGATCGGGCATCCGCTCGGTGCGTCGGGCGGTCGCATCATCGGGCACGCGGCGCACGAACTGCGCCGCCGTGGACGAGGTGTCGCCGTTGCCGCCATCTGCATCGGCGTAGGGCAGGGTCTGGCCGTCGTCCTCGAGCGCTGAAGCACCTTCGGAAGAAGGTGGCGGCAGGCCGGAACGCGCAACAGGAACGCGCTGCGTGCGCGAGGGCGCGCCGGGACGGCATAAGATCGATCCTGAATCTGTCTCAGAGGGCCTGTTGTCGCGTGTCCCCAGCACGTAATGCACAGACCGTCCCCCAGCGGTCGACAACCGGCTGACAGATCGAAAGGGCCCCCTCGAGCGGTCAGCGCCAACTGCACCACTCGAGGGGGCCGCCACACAGTCTCGAAGACTGCGTGTTGAGCGCGTCGTGACCTCGCCAGGGGTTACGAGTAGTCCTCGGCGCGCTCCGCGACCGCTTTCCCCAAGAACGCGGTCGGCCCCAGTTGCTGAGTCGACAATACTCCCTGCGGTCGTGTCCACCAAATGGTGGACACCGCGATGTCACGCATTCGACACATTCCGGATGCCCAGACCGTCGAGTGCGACCCTCAGGGTGTCGGTCGCGAGTGTGTCGGCATCGAGGCCGCCTCCCGGCCGGTACCACTCGGTGACCGAGTTGACCATCCCGAACATGAGTCGCGTCGCGACCGCACCGTCGACGTCGGAGCGCACTTCGCCCGCGCGCTGTGCGGCGGTGACGAGCGCGGTCACGCGGTGATCGAACGTGCGTCGGCGATCGAGGGCACGTCGCTCGACGTCGCTGTTGCCGCGGACGCGCAACAGCAGCGTGACCGACGGCAGTCGTTCGACGAGCACGAGCACAGCGCCGTGCAGCACGAAGCGCAGGCGATCGATCGGCGTGCCCGAGGTGGCGCCGGGCGCGTCGAGCAGCGTCTCGAGGCCCGTCAGGGCGTCGTCGACCGCGACTTCGAGCAGCTCTTCGCGAGAGGCGAAGTGGTGGTAGAGCGCGGACTTGGTCACCCCGAGCCGGGACGCGAGGTCGGCGACCGACGTCGCGTCGTAGCCGCGTTCGTTGAACAGATCGACGGCGACGGCCAGGATGCGCTCACGCGAGTAGCCCGGGCGACCGCGGCGCGCGGGAGTCGCCTGCTCGGTTGCCGGAACGGATGCCACGCTTCAGTCTCCCATCGGCGCGCTTGGGGCTCGCGTTCGATTCTGGCATGATTACTGAACGATCGGTGAGAAATTGCCGGTCCGGATCACCGCGCACCGGGGCGAGAGGACGAGGATGTCAGGCGAACCGACCGCGTTGCGCGTCGAGCACGTGGAGTCCCACGTGCTCGCGACACTCGATCGTCCGGGCACGCGAAACGCGATCGACCAGGCGACGATCGACGCCCTGCACGCGCTCTGTGCGGAGCTCGAAGCGTCGCCGCGCGTGCTGATCCTCGCGGGCGCGGGTGGCGTCTTCGCGTCGGGGGCCGACATCGCCCAGCTGCGCGACCGCCGTGCCGACGACGCGCGCCGCGGCATCAACACGACGGCGTTCCGCCGTGTGCGCGCTCTGCCGATGCCGGTCATCGCGGCCGTCGACGGCTATGCGCTCGGCGGCGGCGCCGAGCTCGCGTACGCGGCCGACATCCGCATCGCCTCGCCCGCGCTCAAGATCGGCAACCCCGAGACGGGGCTCGGGATCATCGCGGCGGCGGGCGCGACCTGGCGTCTGCCCCAGATCGTCGGAGAGGCGCGCGCGGCCGAGCTGCTGCTGACGGGACGGATCCTCGACGCCGACGAGGCTCTCGCGTGGGGGCTCGTCTCGGCGATCCACCCCGCCGGCGACCTCATCGGCGCGGCGCGCGCGATCGCCGATCGGATCGGGCGCAACGACGCGCTCGCGACGATGCACACCAAGCGCGCCCTGCTCGCTCCCGCCGACGCGCACCCCGCGATCGAGCTCGACCTGCAGGCGGAGCTCTTCGAGAGCCCCGAGAAGGAGCGCCGCATGACCGCCTTCCTCGACCGGAGGTCGCGATGACCCCCGCGCTCCCCTCGTCTCCGGTCCCTGAGCCCGCCGAAGGGAAGTCACCCGCACCCCTCCGCGTCGGCGTCCTCGGCGGAGGACGCATGGGCGCCGGGATCGCGCACGCCTTCGTGCTCGCGGGAGCGCACGTCACGGTCGTCGAAGTGGATCCGGATGCCGCCGAGTCGGCCCGCGTCCGCGTGCTCGAGTCGCTCACTCGCTCGGTCGATCGCGGCGCGACCGCGCTGCCGCTCGACACCCTCGCCTCCGCACTGGCCGTCGCCAGCGACGTGCGCGCGTTCGCGTCGTGCGAGCTCGTCGTCGAAGCCGTCCCCGAGGACCGCGGGCTCAAGCGCGACGCCCTCGCCCGTGTGGAGGCGGTGCTCCCCGGCGACGCCGTGCTCGCCTCGAACACGTCGTCGATCTCGATCGACGACCTCGCCGCCGACCTCGAGCGCCCGCAGCGGTTCCTGGGGCTGCACTTCTTCAACCCCGTCCCTGCCTCGGCGCTCGTCGAGGTCGTGATCGGCGACGCGACCGCCCCCGAGCTCGCCGACAGCGCCCGCGCGTGGGTCGCCGCGCTCGGCAAGACCCCCGTCGTCGTGCGCGACGCGCCCGGCTTCGCCTCGAGCCGGCTGGGAGTCGCCCTCGCGCTCGAGGCGATGCGCATGCTCGAAGAGGGCGTCGCCTCGGCCGAGGACATCGATCGTGCGATGGAGCTCGGCTACCGGCATCCGGTCGGTCCGCTGCGCACGACCGACATCGTCGGCCTCGACGTGCGGCTGGGCATCGCCGAAGAGCTGCACGACAAGCTCGGAGACCGCTTCGCACCACCCGCGCTCCTGCGCCGGATGGTCGCCGACGGTCACCTCGGACGCAAGAGCGGTCGAGGCTTCTACGAATGGAGTGAGACATGACCCGGATCCTGCCGAGCTACGTGCGCGACGCGTGGTGGACTCCCGACCCTTCGACGATCGACCCTTCGGTAAGCTCAGGGACCGGGGCAAGCTCAGGGGCCGGGGCAAGCTCAGGGGCCGGGGCAAGCTCAGGGGCCGGGGCAGGCTCAGGGGTCGGGGCAGGCTCTGGGACCGAGGTGCGGGACGCGTCGACGGGGGAGGTCGTCGCGACGATCAGCACCGCGGGGCTCGACCTCGCGGGTGTGCTGGACCACGCGCGCACGACGGGACAGCGCACCCTCGGCGCCCTCACGTTCCACGAACGGGCGGTGCTGCTCAAGCAGTTCGCGACGATCCTCAACGGGCGTCGTGAAGAGCTCTACGACCTGTCGTTGCGCGCCGGATCGACCAAGCGCGACTCACTGAACGACATCGACGGCGGCATCGGGGTGCTCTTCACCTACTCGTCGAAGGGTCGGCGCGAGCTGCCCAACTCGACCGTGTACGTCGACGGGCCCGCCGAGCCGCTCTCGAAGGACGGCTCGTTCCTCGGCCGGCACGTGTACACGCGTCTCCCCGGCGTCGCGGTGCAGATCAACGCCTTCAACTTCCCCATGTGGGGAGCCCTCGAGAAATTCGCCCCCGCCTTCCTGGCGGGCGTGCCGACCGTCGTCAAGCCCGCCACACCCACGGCGTACATCGCCGAAGCGTGGGTGCGCATCCTCGTCGAGTCGGGGCTGCTCCCCGACGGATCGCTGCAGCTGGTCAGCGGTGCCGTGCCGGACCTGTTCGACCACGTGCGACTCGGCGACCTCGTCGGCTTCACCGGCAGCGCCTCGACGGCCGAGCGGCTGCGCGACAAGGCCGACCGCGACGTGCGCTTCACAAGCGAGACCGACTCGATCAACGCCTCCGTGCTGGGCCCGGACGCGACGCCGGGAACCCCCGAGTTCGACGCATACGTAAAGCAGCTCCTGGTCGAGATGACGACCAAGGCCGGGCAGAAATGCACGGCGATCCGTCGCGCCATCGTGCCCGCGGCATCCGTCGACGCGTTCGTCGAGGCGGTGCGCGAGAAGATCGCCGAGCGCGTCGTCATCGGCGACCCGCACGCCGAAGGCGTCACGATGGGGCCGCTCGTGTCGACGCAGCAGCGCGACGAGGTGCTGCGCCAGATCGCCGCGCTCGAAGACGCCGGCGGCCGCCTGCTGCTCGGGTCGACCGATGCACCCGATGTCGTGCGCGCCGACGGCACGACGGGCCCCGCCCCCGACGGCGGCTTCGTCGCCCCCGTGCTGATCGGGTTCTCGGATGCCACCACCCCGGCCGTCCACGACATCGAGGCGTTCGGGCCCGTCGCGAGCGTGCTCGCCTACGACACGCTCGAGGAGGCAGCGCACCTGGTCGACCTCGGCGGCGGGTCGCTCGTGACGAGCGTCGCGACGAACGACCCCGATGTCGCGGTCGAGCTCATGACCCGCATCGCGGCGTTCAACGGTCGCGTGCTGTTCCTCAGCCGCGACAACGCGCGCACGTCGACGGGCCACGGCGCTCCCGTGCCGCACCTCGTGCACGGCGGTCCCGGCCGCGCCGGCGGCGGCGAGGAGCTCGGTGGCATCCGCGCGGTGCTGCACCACATGCAGCGCACCGCCGTGCAGGGCTCGCCCGAGATGCTCACGGCGCTCACCGGCGTGTGGCACGAGGGCGCTCCGGCGCGGGCCGAGGGGCGGCATCCGTTCCGCAAATCCGTGTCCGAGCTCTCGCTCGGCGACCAGATCGCATCGGAATCGCGGACCGTGACGCTCGAGGACATCGAGACGTTCGCGCACTTCACGGGCGACACCTTCTACGCGCACATGGACGAGGAGTCCGCCGCGGCGAACCCGTTCTTCCCGGGGCGCGTCGCGCACGGCTACCTGCTCGTGTCGTGGGCGGCCGGGCTCTTCGTCGACCCCGAGCCGGGCCCGGTGCTCGCCAACTACGGGCTCGAGAACCTGCGGTTCATCACGCCCGTCTCGCCCGACGACGAGATCCGCGTGACCCTCACGGCGAAGCAGATCACGCCCCGCGAGACCGACGAGTACGGCGAAGTGCGCTGGGATGCGGTCATCCACAACCAGCGCGACGAGATCGTCGCGACCTACGACGTGCTCACGCTCGTCGCGAAGGAGCCGGCGTGACCGACCCGGCCGAGTGGTTCGCCGGCCAGCGCGCGATGCTCAGGGCAGATCGCGCGTCGGCCGCCCTCGGGATGGTCATCGAGCACGATGGTCCCGAATACTGCGCCGTGTCGATGCTCGTCCGCGACGACATGACCAACGGATTCGGCATGACCCACGGCGGCATGGTGTTCGCGCTCGCCGACACGGCGTTCGCCCTCGCGTGCAACGACGACGAGCAGGTGACGGTCGCCGCCGGCGCCGATATCTCGTTCCTCGCGCAGACGAAGGCCGGGCAGACGCTGCGGGCCGAGGCGCGACGCCGCGCGGGAACGGCGCGCACGGGCGTGTACGACGTGACGGTCAGGGACGAGGACGGAAGCGTCGTCGCGGAGTTCCGCGGGCGCTCGGTCACGACCCGCGCTACACTTACTTAACGAGTGTTCTGTTATTCGAGAGCACCCCGAACCCGGAGTCGACGATGACATCACCAGAACTGGCCGCAGTGGATGACGCGGACGAGCTCGCGACCTTCGACGCGCTCATCGCCGCCGAGCAGCGCATCGAGCCGCGCGACTGGATGCCCGACGCCTATCGGCGCACGCTCATCCGACAGATCTCGCAGCACGCGCACTCCGAGATCATCGGCATGCAGCCCGAGGGCAACTGGATCACCCGCGCGCCGAGCCTCAAGCGCAAGGCGATCCTGATGGCCAAGGTGCAGGACGAGGCGGGCCACGGGCTCTACCTCTATTCGGCCGCGCAGACCCTCGGGATCACGCGCGACGAGATGACCGACCAGCTCATCGAGGGCAGGGCGAGGTACTCGTCGATCTTCAACTATCCGACGCCGACCTGGGCCGACATGGGCGCGATCGGATGGCTCGTCGACGGCGCCGCGATCTGCAACCAGGTGCCGCTGTGCCGCGCATCGTACGGACCGTACGGTCGCGCGATGGTGCGCATCTGCAAAGAGGAGTCGTTCCACCAGCGGCAGGGCTTCGAGATCCTGCTGACGCTCATGCGCGGCAGCGAAGCGCAGCGCGAGATGGCGCAGGACTCGGTCAACCGCTGGTACTGGCCCTCGCTCATGATGTTCGGTCCGCCCGACGATGCCTCGCCGAACTCGGCGCAGTCGATGGCCTGGAAGATCAAGCGCTTCTCGAACGACGAACTGCGGCAGCGATTCATCGGGATGCTGGTGCCCCAGGCCGAGATCCTGGGTGTCACGCTGCCCGATCCCGAACTCCGGTGGGATGAGGACGCGCAGCGCTGGCACACGAGCGAGATCGACTGGACCGAGTTCAACGAGGTGCTCTCCGGCCGCGGACCCATGAACGCCGAGCGCATCCGGAACCGTCGCAACGCCCACGACGAGGGTGCGTGGGTGCGCGAGGCAGCGGCCGAGTATGCGCGCAAGCAGGCCGCGAAGGCAGAGGGGCGGGCAGCCTGATGGCGGCGCCCGGAGTCTCCGACCGCGAGACCTGGCCCCTGTGGGAGGTCTTCGTCCGCGCGAACCGCGGCTTGTCGCACGTGCATGCGGGATCGCTGCACGCGCCCGACGCCGACATGGCGCTGCGCAACGCGCGCGACCTGTATACGCGCCGCGGCGAGGGCACCTCGGTGTGGGTCGTGCCCGCAGAGGCGATCACGACGAGCGACCCGGACTCGAAGGGCGCGTTCTTCGAGAGTCCCGCGGGAAAGAACTACCGGCACGCCGTGTACTACACGGCGTCCGAGGGGGTGCCGCACCTGTGAACGGGCCGACGTCCAACCCGCTGGTCGGTGAGCGTGTCGAACCGTCGACCCTTCGGCAAGCTCAGGGACCGGGGCAGGCTCAGGGAGCGGGGCAGGCTCAGGGACCGGGGCAGGGGCCAGGGCAGGCTCAGGGACAGGGGCCGGAACACGGTCACGGGCCGGAGGCATCCGGCGGCCACGGCGAGGTCACGGTCGAGCAGATCGAGCTGTCCGCCGAGCTGTCGGGGGGCGACGCCGTCGCCTCGCCCGAGGCGGGGGAGTACGCCCTGTGGCTCGGCGACGACGCGCTCATCCTCGCGCAGCAGCTGAGCGCTTGGATCGCGAAAGCTCCCGAGCTCGAGGAAGACGTCGCGCTCGCCAACATCGCGCTCGACCTGCTGGGCCACGCCCGATCGCTCCTGCGCTACGCGGGAACGGCGAGCGGACGCACCGAAGACGACCTCGCCTACTGGCGCGACGAGCCCGACTTCCGCAGCGCATGGCTCTTCGAGCAGCCCAACGGCGACTTCGCGCAGACGATCGCGCGTCAGCTCGTGGCATCCGTCTATCTTTTCGAGCTCTACACGGCGCTGCAGCGTTCGACCGACGTGACGCTCGCCGCGATCGCCGCGAAGTCCGTGAAGGAGGTCGAGTACCACCGCGACCATGCCGTGCAGTGGACGCTGCGCCTCGCCGGAGGTACCGACGAGTCGCGGCGTCGCATGATCCGCGCCGTCGGCGACGTGTGGCCCTACGTCGACGAGCTGTTCCGTGACGAACCGCTCACGGATGCGCTCGCCGAGGACGGCGTCGCCGTGCGTCCGTCGACGCTTCGACCCGCCTTCGACGCCGTCATCGCGGCTGTGTTCGCCGAAGCAGAGCTCGAGGTGCCGCAGGTCCCCGGCTCGTCGGCGGGCGGTCGCCACGGCCGGCATTTCTCGACGCTCGGCTACCTGCTCGCCGAGATGCAGGTGCTCGCGCGACAGCATCCGGGGGCGACATGGTGACCGCACTTCCCGACGCCTGGTCCGTCGCGGCGGGCGTGCTCGACCCCGAGGTCCCGGCGCTCACGATCGAAGACCTCGGTGTGCTGCGTGACGTCCGCGTCGACGGCGCCCGGGTCACCGTGACGATCACGCCGACCTACTCGGGCTGCCCCGCGATGGACACGATCCGCGAAGACCTCGAGCTCACGCTCGGTGCCGCCGGTTACGACGACGTCGACGTCAGACTCGTGCTCTCGCCCGCGTGGACGACGGACTGGATGACCGATGCCGGCAAGCGCAAGCTCGAGGAGTTCGGCATCGCACCGCCGACCGGCCGGGCTGCCGTCGGTGTCGTGCGTCTGCAGCTGGGCGTGAAGTGCCCGCGCTGCGGATCGCTGGACACCCGCGAGATCTCGCGCTTCGGCTCCACCTCGTGCAAGGCGCTGTGGGAATGCCGCGCGTGTCTCGAGCCCTTCGACCACTTCCGGGTGCACTGATGACGACGACGCGCCGGCGCGGCCGCTTCCACACACTGCGGGTGGGCGCCGTGCGCCCCCTCACCGACAACGCCGTCGAGGTGACCTTCGCGGTCCCCGAGCAGCTGCGCGGCGATTTCGACTACTTCGCCGGCCAGCACGTCGCCCTGCGCACGCGCATCGACGGCCACGAGGTGCGACGCTCGTACTCGCTGTGCCGGGCGGTCGACGCGGGCGGCGGAGGCGACGGTCCCCGCACGATCAGCGTCGCGATCAAGCGCGACCAGGGCGGCCGGTTTTCGAGCTGGGCGCAGACCGAGCTCAAGCCCGGCGACAAGATCGACGTCATGAGCCCGCAGGGCACGTTCACGTCGGGTCTGGCCGATCTCGACGGCGCGCACGTCGCCGGCATCGCCGCCGGATCGGGCATCACGCCGCTCATGGCCCTCGCCGCGACCGTGCTGGGCCGGTCGGACACGTCGCGGTTCACGCTCGTCTTCACCAACCGCTCGACGACCGACGTCATGTTCCTCGAAGAGCTCGCCGACCTCAAGGACCGCTACCCGACGCGGCTCGCGCTGCACCACGTGCTCTCGCGAGAGCAGCGGTCGGCGCCGCTGCTGTCGGGCCGCATCGACGAAGATCGGCTGCGGCGCATCCTGGATTCGCTCGTCCTCCCCGAGACGGTCGACGAATGGTTCCTGTGCGGGCCGTTCGATCTCGTGCAGCTGTGCCGAGACACGCTCGAGGACGTCGGCGTCGACCCCGCCCACGTGAGATTCGAGCTGTTCACGACGGGAGAGCCCGGTGCCGAGCTGCCCGATGCCGGCCGGCCGGTCCTCGTGCGTGACGACGAGCCGGTGCGGCGCATCGAGTTCTCGCTCGACGGGCAGTCGCAGAGCGTTGACAGCCCGGTCAGCGCCAACGAGTCGATCCTCAACGCGGCGCTGCGCGTGCGCGGAGACGTGCCGTTCGCGTGCTCAGGCGGAGTGTGCGGCACCTGCCGCGCGCTTCTCGTCGACGGTTCCGTCACGATGACCGAGAACTACGCGCTCGAACCCGACGAGCTGGAACGCGGCTACGTGCTCACCTGCCAATCGCACCCGACGAGCGATCGGGTCGTCGTCGACTACGACGTGTGAACGGATGCCGCGGCTCGCAGCATCCGCGAGAGGAGAACCATGATCGAGCTCACCATCGACGGCACGGTCGCGCACGTCGTGCTCGACAACCCCGACAAGCTCAACGCGCTGGATGAAGCGGCGATCCGAGACCTCGACCGCGCGTATGCCGAGGCGGCCGCCGCGGGCGTGCGTGCCCTCGTGCTGCGCGGCGAGGGCCGCGCCTTCTGCGCGGGGCGCGACATCTCGGGCGTCGACCCCCGCGACGACGACGTCATGGGCTACCTCGGCGGGCTCGTGACGCCGCTGCTGCGCCGCATGGCGGAGTTTCCGGCGCCGACGTTCGCCGCGGCCCACGGCGCGTGCCTCGGTGTCGGCCTCGGTCTGCTCATCGCGACCGACGTCGTCTACGTGGCTGACTCGGCCAAGATCGGCTCGCCGTTCGCGGGGCTCGGCGCGACGCTCGACTCGGGCGGGCACGCCCTCTTCTATGAGCGGCTCGGGGCCCACAAGACGCTCGACCTCATCTACACGGGGCGCCTGATGTCCGGGACGGAGGCGGTCGAGTCGGGCCTGTTCTCACGAGTCCTGCCGGCCGAGGACGTACGGGCGGCGACCATCGAGGCCGCCGAGCATGCGGCATCCGGAGCGACCGCGGCCTTCGTCGCCAGCAAGAAGCTCGTCGCGCGCCTGCGCGATGAGCGGCTCGCCCTGTGGGAGTCGGTCGACGTCGAGAACGCCGCACAAGCGGCGCTGTGCGACACCGACGACTATCGCGAGGGGTTCGCGGCCTTCCAGGAGAAGCGCAAGCCCCGGTTCGAAGGACGCTGAGGCCCGCCGCCGAGGTCCGCCGCCGAGGTGATCGCGCATACGCGCGGTGTTCGGTGTGCGTCGCGCTACCGAAACCTGCGCGCGCCCCCTTTCGATCGGTAGCTCGTGCACGTATCGGTAGCGCGAGCGCGTATCGGTAGCTCGTGCGCGTGTCGGTAGCGCGAGCGCGTATCGGTAGCGCGAGCGCAGGGGTGATGGCGGCGGGCGCCCCCACCGCGCCGCGGATATCCGCGAGACTGCATCGGGACGGCGAGACTGCGGGGTCTACCCGCTGTCTCGACCTGCCGACGCAGTCTCGCGGTCGATGGGCGCGGGCGGAATGGGGGTGCGGGGGCGGGCGTTGGGAGCCGGTATGGAAGCCCGTGAAGTCGACGTCGTCGTGATCGGCGCCGGCCAGGCGGGACTCTCGGCCGCCTATCACCTGCGACGCCGCGGGTTCTCGGTGCAGGGCGATGCTCCGAGCTTCGTCGTGCTCGACGCGAACGAACGTCCCGGCGGAGCCTGGCAGCACCGCTGGGAATCCTTGCGGATGGGCACGGTCAACGGCATCCACGAACTGCCCGGATTCCCGGTTCCCGCGCTCGGGGATCACGAGTCCAGTCGCTCCGCGCTGCCGCCGTACTTCTCCGAGTACGAAGAACGGTTCGCCCTCGAGGTGCTCCGTCCCGTGCGGGTCACCGCAGTGCGCGACGCGGGCGAGAGGCTGCTCGTCGACTCGGATCGCGGCGCGTGGGCCGCGCGTTACGTCATCAACGCGACGGGAACATGGACCCGCCCGTTCTGGCCGCACTATCGCGGGCGGGAGAGGTTCCGCGGACGCCAGCTGCACGTGTCCGACTACACGGACGCGACGGACTTCGCCGGTCAGCGCGTCGGAATCGTGGGTGCGGGGATCTCGGCCGTGCAGCTGCTCGAGGAGATCTCGCACGTCGCGGAGACGGTCTGGTTCACGCGCCGCGAGCCGCAGTGGGCCGAGGAGGCGTTCGACATCCCGGCGAGGATCGCCGCGATCGCCGGCGTGGAGGATCGGGTGCGCCGGGGCCTGCCGCCCGGGAGCGTCATCTCGGTCACCGGCATGCATTGGACGCCGTGGGCGCGCGCCGCACAGGCGCGCGGAGTTCTGGTGCGGCATCCGATGTTCGTCTCGATCGAGGAGGACGGCGTCCGCATGCCGGACGGCTCGTTCATTGCGCTCGACACGATCCTGTGGGCGACCGGCTTCCGCGCGGCGATCGACCACCTCGCGCCGCTGCGGCTGCGCACGCCGGAGGGCGGCATCCGCGTCGCGGACTCACGTGCGCTGGATGAGCCGCGCCTCTTCCTCATCGGCTACGGACCGTCGCAGTCCACGATCGGCGCGAACCGTGCCGGTCACGCCGCCGTGCGGGCGATCCTGCGCGACGAAAAAGCCCGCGAGACTGCAACGGCAGGTCGAGCCAGCGGGTGAACCCCGCCGTCTCGACCTGCCGGTGCAGTCTCGCGGTATAGGTGCCGGG
>NZ_JBHJZS010000044.1:0-18918 GCF_042271185.1 Microbacterium sp. NPDC055910 | reverse complement strand
GCAACGGCACGCCGAGACAGCGGGTGAACCCCGCAGTCTCGGCCGCCCGTTGCAGTCTCGCGGCCGGTGCTCCGGCCGGGGCTCCGGCCGGGGCGGGCGGAGCCTCACCACGGGGGAGGGCGCAGGCCAAGGGTGCGGGCCCCTCGCTACGGGCCGGGCCCCGACCCACGGGCCGGGCCCCGCGCTACGGGCCGGGCCCCGCGCCATGTGCCGGGCCCCTCGCCACGTGCCAGGGCGCCGCGCCAGGGGTCAGGAGCGGGACGAGTTCGCCGTGCGACCGCGCACGATGCCGACGAATGTCTCGACCGACGGCGTCGTGCGATCGGCGACCCAGGCCAGGGCCACGGTCGAGGCGGGTCCGTCGCGCAGGGGGCGCGAGGCGGCATCCTTGCGCTGGTGCAGCCGGGCGAGCGACATCGGCACGACGAGGACGCCGACACCCGCGGCGACCGTCGCGATCGCGTCTTCGGTCGTCGCCGGAGCCTCGAAGGCCGGCGTGACGGCATCCGGCACCGTGACGCGCAGTACATCGTCGAGGGGCGTGATCACGACCTCGCCCGCGAGGTCTGCGAGGGTCAGCTCGTCGGCCGCCGTGAGATGGGACTCGCTCGAGGAGACGACGACGGGCACCTCGTCATAGAGCGCGATGACGTGCAGCCCGTCGCGGTCGATCGGCAGTCGCACGAGCGCGGCGTCGACCTCGCCGGCGATGAGCGCCGCGCGCTGGTCGGCGACGGCCAGCGGTACGAGGTCGATCGGTTCATGCGGCATCCGCTCGATCCAGCGATCGACCCACGTGCCGGGCGTCGCGCCCGGGATCATCCCGAGGCGGAAGGGGTCCGTCGAGACCGGGCGGGCCGGAGCGACCTGCGCTCGGGACTCACGAGATGCGGATGCCGCGCGCTTCGACTTCGGCGCCGGCTTGCGCCCATTCCCTCGGGCCTTCGCGCCTTTCGCCATGTGCTCCAGCGTATCGCCGGGGTCCGCCGCATCCTTCCGCGGCGTCGCGAAGAGAGATCAGCGCGGGGACTTCTCGCCGCGGTAGTCGATCGCGCTGGCGGTGAGCGGTGTGGCGAGAGCCGCCGAAACCAGCAGCACTCCGAGGACGAAGAGCACGCCACCGAACTCGGGGATGTTGAACGACAAGCCCATGACGTACATTCCGCCGATGAGCAGGATGAAACTCAACGCAAACAACATCGCGCCACCTCCCTTGGTGATCCTCACTCTAGGGCCGGCGCCCTGTTGAGGCCACCCCGTATCGACGCCGTCACGGACAGTGCATGAGCGGCTTTGGCCCCGACCGGTCGAACGTGTGCTGATTCACGGGGTGACCGCACAGCGGGCACGCCCGCTCGGCCCGAACGGCGGCGCTCGGCGGCGGCGTCGTCTCGTAGGGCCCCACCGAAGCGGGACCCGCGTATCGGATCAGCTTCGAGTTCCACCACGCGTACCAGCCGCCGGCCTCTTTCACCCGCTGTCGGAGCGGACGCCGCGGCTCGGGTCGGTCGGTTCTCTCGCTCATGATGCTTAGTGTACTAATCATCAGGGTGCGATACAATCCGGGCATGAGCTCCCCGTCTACGGACGTCGCCGACGACCTTCTCCTGCTCGAGAACCAGCTGTGCTTCGCGATCGTGACGGCGGCACGCAACATCGTCGCGCTCTATCGGCCCGTGCTCGAGCCGCTCGGTCTCACCCACCCCCAGTACCTCGTCATGCTCGCGCTCTGGGAGCGCTCGCCGCGCTCGCTGCGCGACCTGGCAGAAAACCTGGCCATGGAGCCGGCGACGCTGTCGCCCCTCGTGAAGCGCCTCGAGGCGCAGGGGCGGGTGGCGCGCTCGCGCCGTCCCGAGGATGAGCGGATGCTGGACATCACTCTGACCGAGTCCGGTCGTGCGCTGCGGGCTCAGGCGCTGCGCGTCCCGGAGCAGATTCTCGAAGCGGTCGGGATGGACGTGGCCGACCTCGTGCGGCTGCGCGACGGGCTCGTTCCCTTCGCCGGTCGCCGCCGGTCGGACTGACGGCTCGCACGGGGGCGTGGGCGCTGCTTGCTCCCGGGGTCGTCGTGATGCTCAGCGCGTCGATCGCGGCGACGTTCACCGACCCGCTGACGTGGCGGGCGATCCTCGTCATCTCTCTCGCTGCTCGCGATCCTCGTGGGAGCATCGCGGCGTCTCGCGGCGCCGTTCCTCATCGGAATCGTCGTGCTGCCGGTCGAGAACGTCTTCGCGTTCGCCGTCCAGATCGGACGCGGGATGCGTCGATGCCGTGGTGGATCACCCTCGCGGTCGTCGGCGCCGTGCTGCTCATCATCGCGGTGACCTACGACCGTCGCGCCGGCGTGCAGGCGGGTCTGGCCGCACGGCTGCGCGAGCTCGCCTGAGATGCGGGTTCGGGTCAGGACACCGCCCCGAACGCGGGGGCAGAGCAGGCCGGAACCGCGGCGACGGCGGGTCGGGATCAGGCCGCCAGGCGCAGGCCTCGCTGGTCGGTCGCGACGCGCTCGCCGTCGGCGATCGTCTCGTCGTCGCCGATGAGTGACCCCACGGCGACCCGGGCACCGATGCCGACCTGCGTGCGGATGCCGATCTTCGCGCCCGCGCCGATCGCGGCACCCGTGCAGATGTGCGCGTGCGGCGCGATCTGCGCCTCTGGGCCGATGACGGCATCCGTCTCGACCCACACTCCGCGGCTGACGCGTGCGCCGGCCGCGATCTGCACACCCGGTTCGACATACGCACCCGCCTCGACGACGGCCGACGGGTGCACCTTCGCGCCGTGCGCGACGAGTCCCCGGCCGTTGACGTGCTTGCGGTAGCGCAGCACTTCTCCGTGGTCGTTCTCGATGTCGATGTAGTTCTTGCCCACAGATCCCTCCCGATCAAGCGAACAATGACATAACCTCGCCGAGCCCCGTTCCATTCCCGCGTGGCATACTTCGCCCGTGGCGGACATCGAGATGGCGACGATTCCGGCGGGATCGGTCGTCCTGCACGATGCGCGCCGTACCCGGCGGTGGAGCGTCGCCCTCGAGCCGTTCGAGATCGGGGTGTATCCCGTGACGCAGGCGCAGGTGGCCGAACTGCTCGGCGAGACGGCGACGCAGCCGCGGCGTCCGGCCGTCGAGGTCAGCTGGTTGCGCGCCGTGCGACTGTGCAACGCGGCATCCGAATGGGAGGGCTTCGATCCCGCCTACACGTTCGACGGCGAGCAGGTCACGTGGCACGTCGACTCCGACGGCTACCGGCTGCCGACCGAGGCGGAATGGGAGTACGCGTGCCGTGCGGGCTCGACCGGCGCCCACTACGGCCCGCTCGCGGACGTCGCCTGGACCGCGGCCGACGGCGTGAGCTCCCCGCAGCCGGTCGGCGGGCGGCATCCCAATCTCTTCGGACTCTTCGACACGCTCGGCAACGTGTGGGAATGGTGCTGGGATCTGCTCGATCCCGCGCGCTACGACGACTACCGCGTGTTCCGCGGGGGCGGATTCGCCGACGACGCGTGGAGTGTGCGGGCGTCGGTGCGGCGCGGCGGCGCGCCCCGGATGCACCACGACGATGTCGGATTGCGCTTCGCGCGCGGCGGCTTCGACGGGACCGACGCGGCGCAGGGATGGTCGGCGCGTGTCGACGACGAGCGGGCCTCCCTCGGAGGGCCGCTGCCGCCGGGATGGACACCGCGGCGCTGAGTCGGTGCGGTGGCGTCGGGGTCATCCAGTCTTGCGGTCGCGCTTCTTGGCGACGAACTGCCCGAGAGTGAGCCCCTTCAGCAAGTCTGCGGGCGCGATGTCCTGCGCGACGGCGATGCGGACGAGGGTGTGGATACTCGGCGTGGCGTGATCGCGCGCGTGCCTGCGGAGGAGTCGATCCCGGTGCGCATGTCGTGCGTCTTCTTGTGGCGCCGTCGAATCTGGGCGATTTGCCGACCGATGTGTGCGGCGGCGGATGACGGGTCTCGAGCACCCGTCACGCGTGGTCACCCTGGGGTGTTTGTGCCAGGGCGGCTCCAGCGGGTGCTGATGCCTCTCGGCCTCCTCTCGATAGAAGGGGGGGGCCGATGGTCGACGAACAGCTGGTGAAGTCGCGTCGGCGCGTGCAGATAACGGTGGGGTTTCACGCCGCTGCCGACTTCGTCCACACCGGCGCCGCTCGAGGAGTTATCCACAATGCATGGGAACACCGCTTCGAATGTCGGAGGGTGTGGTCATACTTGTGGCATGAGCTTCCTCGAAGATCTTCGCGACAGGGTCGAAAGGCTCGCCGTGTTCGCGGAGCTCGATGTGGCCACTGCCGAGCTGCCGGCATCCGCGACCCAACTCAGCGATTCTTCCGTGCGCGACCTGCTCTCCGAGGCGACAGGACTCATCAAGCAGGCGACCACTCTGCAATCGATCCTGGCAGGCATCGCCTCTGCGCGGTCCGGGCGCGAACGAGGGCACAAGGGCTTCACGCAAGAGACCGGGCATCGTAACGCGGTGGAGTTCATCCGCGACCTGACCGGCACGACGCGCGGCGAGGCGATCCGCGCCGTCAAGGTCGGCGAGGCCCTGCTCGACGGGGCCGGAGTGCCGGGCGACTCGACTGATGCTCCCGATCCGGATGCCGCACCCGCCACTCCGTCGTGGCATCAGCCGCTGAGCGACGCACTGCTGGGCGGGCTGCTCTCCACCGCGCAGCACCATGCGATCCGAGGTGGTCTCGGCGAGCCCCCGCAGATCGATGGTCGCGACTGCGCAGCGGTGGTTGACGTGTGGCGGGCGGCGGCGCGCGAGCTCGCACTCGAAGCCGCCGAGTGCACGGTCGAAGACCTCGGCGCCCGTGCTCGGTCGCTGCGAGACATGCTCGATCCGGCCGGCGCCGAGGAGCGCTTCGCCGCGAGGTACGCCAAGCGATCGTTCCGGTGGTCGACGACGTCCGACGGCCAGCGGCAGGCGCACATAACGTTCGACGACGAGATGGGCGAGTGGGTGCGTGGCGTGATGGATGCTGCGCTGTCGCCCCGCCGCGGTGGCCCGCGCTTCGTCGCGGCAGATGAGAAGGCCGCGGCCGACGCACTCGTCACCGATCCGCGCACGAACGAGCAGCTCGCCTATGACTTGTTCACCGATGTCCTCCGCGCTGGAGCGCTGGCCAACGCCGACGACGTCTTCGGCGTGAAAGAAGCCGGCGTGCGCCTCGTCGCGATCCAGGATGCCGTGTCGGGTGACGCGTCCCAGCGTGATGCCTTCGACCGACTGCGCACGACTGCTCACACCGAGGACGGACTCCTCACGCTCCCCGGATCGGTGCTCGATCGGGCGCTCTGCGTGAATGGATCCGTGAATCTGACCGTCGACACCTCCGGCAACCCGCTGGATGTCGGCCGCGAAGCACGCCTGTTCACCCGGAAGCAGCGGATCGCGCTCGCCGTGCGAGACGGAGGGTGCTTGTGGCCCGGATGCGACAGGCCTCCCGCCTACTGTGAGGCGCATCATTGCGAGCACTGGGCCGACGGTGGCCGGACCGACTGCACGTCGGGTGTACTGCTCTGTCGCTTCCACCATCTGAACCTGCACAACGGCGGATGGCGTATCGGACGAGCTGATGGCGGCTTCGTTCTGCATCTTCCACCGGGTATCGCGGGCGAACCGATACCGCTCCGATCGAGATCGGCGCTGCGATGGCTCTGGGATCCGCCACCCGAACGGACTGGCTGGCGAGAGGCGGCGTAGCGCGGATGGCGCCGTGATTCGGCAGGGCGATGGGCGGTGTCTGGCGGCACCGACTTCGCTTCCGCGTTGGTCAGGTTCTGCAACCCGGCCTGCAGCGTCCGCCGGAACGCGCCGGGGTGGGCGAGGTCGGGATCCGGATCGGGATCGGGATCGGCGAGGACTTCACCGAGCGGAGTCGTCGGGACAGACCTGGTTGTGGGTCATCGTGGGATCTCTGCTGTGCTTCTTGCCGGAAACAACTGGTCATCCACGATGGCCCTTCGACGTCACCGGCGACGAGAGCCCCCGCAGGAAGTGGCAACACGCTCTGGGGGCTCGCCCGGCGACGGACGGGTCGAGCGGTGGTTGTCTGGACGGGCGGCGACGGACGGGGCAGGCGATGCGTGACAGGGCGAGGGGTGCGCGGGCACGGCGGCGTATGCGACGCAGTTTGCTCCGACGATGTTCAGGTCTGGCAGACGGGGCACCAGAAGACGTTGCGCTGCGGATCGAGCGATGGCTGTTTGGACGGAGGGCGACTGACTGGGCAGGCGATGGCTGTCTGGACGGGCGGCGACTGACAGGGCGAGCGATGCCTGACAGGTCGAGCGATGCGCGGGCACGGCTGGCGTATACGATGCGGATCCTTCCGACGATGTTCAGGTCGGGCAGACGGGGCACCAGAAGACGTTGCGCTGCGGGTCGAGCGATGGCTGTTTGGACGGAGGGCGACTGACTGGGCGGGCGTTGGCTGTCTGGACGGGCGGCGATTGACGAGGGTCGCGATGCCTGACAGGCGAGCAATGCTCGGGCACGGCTGGCGTATGCCGCGCGGACCATTCCGACGATGCTCAGGTCTGGCAGACGGGGCACCAGAACACGTTGCGCTCGCGGGGCGCGTCGGCGCCTAGCGTCGTAGCGAGGATCGCGGTGCCGCAGCGGCGGCACGGGGAGTTCTCGCGCCGGTACACCCAGGTGCGGCGCCCGGGGCGCGCGTCGCCCGTGAAGGTGCGCGCGGAGCGGTCGCGATTCGCGCGCAACATGCGGACGCCCGTGTCGATGAGCGCAGCGGCATCTGTCTCGTTCGCCGGGGTCATCGGCAGGATGCCGCGGACGAACAGCATCTCGTTCGCGTACACGTTGCCGAAACCGGCGACGTTTCGCTGGTCGAGGATCGCGACGTGCACCGGACGAGAGTCGGCCTGCACCCGCCGTGCCGCCTCGACGGGATTCCACTCGGCCGAAAGCGGGTCGGGGCCGAGATAGCCGATGAGATCGTCTTCGCGCGCCGTCGGCACGACCTCGATCTCGGCGAGGTCGAATCCGACCGTCTCATACCCGGCGGTGCCGACCACGGCCCGCGCGCGGAAGCCGGGTGCGCGCCAGCGCTCGCCACGGCGGTACACGTGCCACTCGCCTTCCATCTTCAGGTGCGAGTGAAGCGTCCAGGGGCCGATGCGGTGCAGCAGGTGCTTTCCCCGCGGGACGACCCCGTGCACCGTCAGCCCCGAGAGGTCGATCGTCGCGGCCTGCGGTACGCGCAGCTCGAAGCGCGTCACTTCGGCACCGGCGAGCACATCGTTCAACCGTCGCGCCGCGCGGAAGACGGTGTCGCCCTCAGGCACGCGTCGCCTGCCGTGCGGCGTCGCCCGCCGTGAGGCGGCGCAGCGTCAGCCCCCGGGGGGACTCGACGAAACCCGCCTCGCGCAGCAGACGGCCCACCGTCGTGCCGAACACGAGCGCACCGTTGACCTGCTCGATCGTCAGAGTCTCGAGCCGGCGCGCCCGCGCCGTCGCCGCGAGCTCGCGGGTCGCGGCCGCCAGCGCCTGCTCGTCGCCGGTGAACGCCAATGCCGACTTGCCGCCGCGTTCGAGATAGAGCGCGAGCGCACCGTCGACGAGCACGACGAGCGCGCCGGCTTTGCGTCCGGGACGATGCGAAACCCCCTCGAGCGCGGGCCACGCGAGCGCCGCTCCGTACGGGTTCGCCGGATCGGTCGCCGCGAGCGCGATGGCCCGCAGAGGCGGAGGGTCGGACAACCCGGCGAACTCGCGCAGCCGATCGACGGTCGCCGAGGCGGCGAACTGCGCGGCGCCGAGCTTCTCGATGACGTATCCCCGCCGGCAGTGCCCCGCCTCTTCGAAACCGGCCAGCACGCGGTACACCTGCGCGAACCCGCCCGGCACCCCCTCGGACTGCACCGACCCGCGCGTGACGACCCCGTACCGGTCGAGCAGCAGGCTCGCGGTCGCGGTGGCCCGCAGCGTCGGATCCGCCTCGGCGCCGGGCAGCAGAGACCATCGACCGCCGAGGGCGGGGGGCCGCGGCGGCACGGATGTCGCGAGCGTGCGCGAGGCCGCCCCCCGGTAGAGGCGCGCACGCGGTGCCCGGCGCGCGACCCGGTGGGTCTGCGCACCACCGCCCAGGAGCGTGCGCACCGGCGAGAACGTGTCGTTCGTGATGCGCCCCGCCCACGTGAGGCTCCACAGCGCGTCGATGACCGACTGCTCGTTGGCAGCCCCCGTGCGCTGCGTGAGCTGGCCGGCGAAGTACGCCCCGCCCCCCGAGAGAGCGTGCAGCAGCTGATCTTCGAGCGACCCGGGGGCGACATCGTCTTCGGGAAGGGCGAGAGTCAGGGATGCGGCATCCGCGGGGTGCAGCGCGATCCAGCCGTCGCGACCCGGCAGCGTGCCGTGGCCGGACCAGACGACTTCGCCCGAGGAGGTGAGCTCGTCGAGCATCGTGGGCGTGTAGTCGGAGACGCGGGCCGGCAGGATGAGCGACTCCCACGCACTGGCGGGGATCGGCACGCCCGCGAGCTGCTCGACGACGGCGGCGACGCCGTCGACGCCCTCGAGGGGACGGGCGACGTGCTGCCACACGGGAAGGAACCGCGCGAACGCGTCGGGCGGCACGGGCTCGACGCTTCCGCGGATGGCGGCGAGCGAGCGCATCCGCAGACGTCGGAGCACGCCCACGTCGCACCACTCGAGGTCGTCTCCGGCGGCCTCGATCCTCGCCTCCGCCGAGGCCTCGGGAAGGAAGTACCCGCTCGTGACCCGGCCCTGCGACTCGAGCCGCTGCAGCGTGAGGCGGGCGACGGCCGAGCCGATGCCGAGCCGCCGGGCTGCGGCATCCGCGGTGAACGGGCCGTGGGTGCGAGCGAAGCGTGCGATCAGGTCGCCGAGCGGGTCGGGCAGCGGTTCGAGGAAGGCCGTCGGGATGCCGACGGGAAGAGCGACCCCGAGCGCATCGCGCAGGCGCCCGGCGTCTTCGATCGCGGCGTAGCGGGCGATGCCCGCGATGGTCACCCGGATCGCCCGTCGAGCGTCGACCAGCTCGTCGAGCAGGGCCGCTGCCCCGTCGACCGTGGCCGGTCCCGGCGTCGCCTCTTCGTCGGTCGGCGTCTCGGGGTTCTGCACGCGCAGGGCGGTCTCGTCGGCGTCGAGCGGTCCGAGCAGTCGCAGCAGGTCGGCGACTCCCTCGATCCCCCGGGCACGGCGCTCGGGGTCGAGCCGCTGCGCTTCGAGCACGAACTGGGCGATGATGTCGGGGTCGAGCAGCTCGCGCATCTCGACCTTGCCGAGCAGCTCGCCCAGCAGCGCCGGATCGACCGAGAGAGCCGCGGCACGCCGCTCGGCGAGGGGAGAGTCGCCCTCGTACATGAACGCGCCGACGTAGCCGAACAGCAGATCGCGCGCGTACGGCGAGGGCTGGGCCGGCTCCGTCTCGACCAGACGGATGCGGCGATCGCCGATGCCGCGCGCGACGCGCAGCAGCGCGGGGAGGTCGTAGACGTCCTGCAGCACTTCGCGCAGCGTCTCGAGGATGATCGGGAAGGTCGGGTAGCGCCGGGCGACTTCGAGCAGCTGGGCCGAGCGCTGGCGCTGCTGCCACAGGGGACTGCGTCGCCCGGGATTGCGACGCGGCAGCAGCAGGGCGCGTGCGGCGCACTCGCGGAAGCGCGAGGCGAACAGCGCCGATCCGCCGACCTCGTCGGTGACGAGCTGTTCGAGCTCGTCGGGCTCGAACACGAACAGCTCGGCACCGGGCGGTTCGGCCGTGGCATCCGGAACCCGGGCGATGACGCCGTCGTCGCTCGCGACCGCCGAGCCCTCGACGCCGAGGCGCTCGCGGATCCGAGCGTTGACGGCGAGAGCCCACGGTGCGTGCACCTTCATGCCGTATGGGGAATGCAGGATGACACGCCAGTCCCCGACTTCGTCGCGGCCGCGCTCAACCGTCAGCGAACGGTCGGTCGGCAACGTGCCTGTCGCTTCGCGCTGCTCGGCGAGATAGGCCAGCAGGTTGCCCTGCGCGAGGTTGTCGAGCCCCGCGTCGTCGAGCCGCGCACGGGCCTTCTCTGGGTCGACGGTCGACAGCTCGCGCGAGAACTTTCCGAGGGCCTCGCCGAGCTCGGCGGGCCGGCCGAGCCCGTCGCCGTGCCAGAACGGCAGCTTTCCGGGCTGCCCGAACGCCGGTACTACATTGACCCGGTCGTGCGTGATCTCGACGATGCGCCAGCTGGTCGTGCCGAGCGTGAAGACGTCGTTGACGCGGGACTCGTAGACCATCTCTTCGTCGAGCTCGCCGACGCGCGCGTTCTGCGACTCGCCCGCGATGAAGACGCCGAAGAGCCCGCGGTCGGGGATCGTGCCGCCGCTCGTGACGGCGATGCGCTGCGATCCGGGCCTGCCGGTGAGTGTGCCGCGGTCGCGATCCCAGACCAGACGCGGCCGCAGCTCGGCGAACTCGTCGGAGGGGAATCGCCCCGCGAGCAGGTCGAGCGTCGCCTCGTAGGCCGACCGCGGCAGCGACCGGAAGGGCGCCGAGCGCTTGAGCGTGTCGTACCACTCCTCGACATCGAGCGGCTCGAGCGCGCTCGCCGCCACCGTCTGCTGCGCGAGGATGTCGAGCGGATTCTGCGGGATCGATATCGACTCGATCTGGCCCGCCAGCATCCGCTCTGTGACGATCGCGGTGTGCAGGACGTCGGCGCGATGCTTGGGGAACAGGGCCGCACGGCTGACCTCGCCCACCTGGTGGCCGGCACGCCCGATGCGCTGGAGACCGGATGCTGCACTGGGTGGGGCCTCGACCTGGATAACGAGGTCGACCGCGCCCATGTCGATGCCGAGCTCGAGGCTGCTCGTCGCCACGACGCAGCGCAGGGCGCCGCTCTTGAGCTCTTCTTCGACCTGCGCGCGCTGCTCCTTCGACACCGACCCGTGGTGCGCTTTCGCGAGCACGGGGTCGGCGCCGCCCGAGGTGCCCGCCTGGGCCCCCGTCGCCGCGGGGACGGTCGGCTCGGGCAGGTCGAGTCCCAGGCGTTCGGAGTAGATCTCGTTGAGACGGCCCGTGAGGCGCTCGCCGAGCCGGCGCGAGTTCACGAAGACGATCGTGGACCGGTGCTGCAGGATGCGGTCGACGATGGCTTCTTCGACATGCGGCCACACCGATCCGGTCACTTCGGTCTGGCCGCCCTCGGCGAACCAGTCGGCGTCTTCGCCGCCCGGCTCCGGGGCGCCGGGCGGGGGCGGCGGATTGAGCATGTCCTCGATCGGCACGACGACCGACATGTCGAACGCCTTCGTCGCGCGCGGTGCGACGATCTCGACGGGCGAGGAACCCCCGAGGAACCGCGCGACCTCGTCGATCGGCCGCACCGTCGCCGACAGCCCGATGCGCTGCGCAGCGTTGGCCTGCGGATCGTGCGCCCGGCGCAGAGCATCGAGGCGCTCGAGGCTCACGGCCAGGTGCGCGCCCCGCTTCGTCGCCGCGACGGCGTGGACCTCGTCGATGATGACGGTGTGCACGTCGCGCAGCGTCTCGCGCGCCTGGCTCGTCAGCATCAGGTAGAGCGACTCGGGGGTCGTGATGAGGATGTCGGGGGGCGCCGTGACGAGCTTGCGGCGATCCGACGACGTCGTGTCACCCGACCGCACGCCCACCGAGACGCCCGGCACCGCGATGCCCAGGCGCCGCGCGGACTGGTCGATGCCGACGAGGGGCGAGCGCAGGTTGCGCTCGACGTCGACGCCGAGCGCCTTGAGCGGTGAGATGTACAGGATGCGCGTGCCGGGCGCCGGCTCGGCACGGCGGCGGCGCGGGGCAGCGGGCGGGGGCGCGGCATCCTTCTCGCGGAAGACCCGGTCGATCGCCCACAGGAACGCCGCGAGCGTCTTGCCCGAACCGGTCGGCGCGACGACGAGCGCGTGCTTTCCGGCCGACACCGCCCGCCAGGCACCCGCCTGGGCGTCGGTCGGCGCGGCGAAGGCGCCGCGGAACCAGTCCTGGGTTGCGGGGCCGAAGCGCTCGAGCACGTCGCTCATCCCTCCATCTTCGTCGCTGTCGCCGACATCGGGCCCGGAACGTGCCGGGGAGGGCGCCACCGGGGTCAGCGCTCGCACAGCGTCCCATCGCGCGACAGCTCGAGCGTGAGATCGACACCCATCCGGTCGAGGAACGCGTCATCGTGGCTCACGACGAGCACGGCGCCGCGATAGGCGGACAGCGCCGCGACGAACCGGTCGACCGTGTCGAGGTCGAGGTTGTTCGTCGGCTCGTCGAAGACGAGCAGCTGCGGTGACGGGTCGGCCAGCAGCAGTCGCGCCAGCGCGACCCGGAACCGTTCGCCCCCCGACAGTGCCGAGACCGGTCGGTCGACGGCGGCGCCGCGGATGAGGAAGCGGGCGAGCCTGTTGCGCAGTTCGACCGTGCCGATCCCGGGAGCGACCGCCGCGACGTTCTCGAGGACGGATGCCGCCTCGTCGAGTCCGTCCACGCGCTGCGGCAGGTAGCCCACGCGATCGGTGTGCAGCTCCGCCCGGATCTCGCCGAGCGCGCCGGTGTGAGACGAGGAAGACCCGACCAGCCGCTCGAGCAGCGTCGTCTTGCCGCTCCCGTTCGGGCCGGTGAGGGCGACGCGCTCGGGTCCCTGCACGATCCAGGCGCGGTCGCCGTCGCCGAGCGTCGCGATGCGGCGCGCCGCCGCGACACCGGGATCGGGCAGATCGATCACGACCGCGTCATCGTCGCGCACGCGCCGCTCGGCGGCGTCGAGGACGTCGCGCGCCGCGGCCTCGCTCTCGGCCTTCTCTCCGCGGAGCTTGCCGGCGGACACCTGAGCCTCGCGCTTGCGCGCGTTCATGATGATCTTCGGCAGCCGCTTCTCGGCGTACGCCTTGTGCCCGACCTGCTGCCGCCGGGCGATCGTCGTCTCGGCTTCGATGCGCTCGCGCTTCTCGCGGCGGACGGCCTGCGCGGCCGCGCGCTCCGCCTGACGCGCGGCATCCTGCTCCGCGTCGAGCCACGCTCGCCACGCGGAGTACGGGCCGCCGAACACCGACAGCTCGCCGGCATACAGCTCCGCGGTGTCGTCCATGAGGTCGAGCAGCGTCGTGTCGTGACTGACGACGACGAGGGCACCGCGCCACGCGCCCACCATGTCGTACAGCCGCGCCCGTGCGTCGCGGTCGAGGTTGTTGGTCGGCTCGTCGAGCAGCACGATGGGCGCCGCCGCGAGGCGGATGCCGGCGATCGCGGTGAGCACGGCCTCGCCGCCCGACAGCTCGCCGACGTGCCGGTCGAGCATGGTCGGTGCGAGCCCGGCCTCGGCGAGGGCGACGTGGGCGCGCGCCTCGACGTCCCACGCGTCGCCGACGGCGGCGAAGTGCCGCGGGTCGGGGTCGCCGGACTCGAGCGCCCGCAGCCCGCGCAGCGCGTCGCCCACACCGAGCAGATCGGCGACGGGGCGCGCGACATCGAGCGTGAGGCGCTGCGGAAGGTATGCGGCATCCGCGGTTCTGGTGATGTGCCCGCTGTCGGGCGTCAACTCGCCGGCGATGAGCCGCAGCAGTGTCGACTTGCCCGAGCCGTTGCGGCCGACCAGCCCGGTGCGGCCCGAGCCGAACGCGCCGGACACCTCGCTGAGAGCGATCGTGCCGTCGGGCCAGGCGTACGAGACGCGGTCCAGGATGAGAGAGGGGGTGAGGGTGTGAGCAGGCATGCGGCTCCGTTCGCGTCGGGTGCGCGGACGCGCGACACCGGCGCAGCACGCACGGCGGAGCCGGGTGCAGGGCGGAGGATCGACGGTCAGCGCGAAGGAAGGGGCGCCGACGGTCGGTCCTGAGCAGCCGTGGCTGCGTCGAAGGACGACGGATGCGGCGCGATTACAGCGCGGGCGCGTCGATTCTCTTCAACGGACTTCCTCACACTCGGGACAGAAGCGCCCGACACGATACCGGATGCCGCACCCCGGCGTCCACGAGGCTCAGCCCGAGTACTCGCGGGGCACGAGCGGCGAGACGCGCACGAGGACCTCTTCGCCGACCGTGTCGATCGCCTCGCCGAGCGTCGTCGGGTCGGATTCGCCGTGCGCCCCGGGACCGAAGAACGTGACCTCGTCGCCGACCTGCGCGTCGGGCCACGCCTCTACGGCGCTCTCGGCGAGGTCGACGCGACGCAGCGCGCGCGCACCGGCCGGAGTGCCCACCGAGACGCGACCGCCGAGCGTCGACGGCAGGCCGTCGAGCGCGCCGAGCCCGACGACGACGGTGTCGCCGTCGAGGCGCACGACGGGGGCGACGAGCGCCGCGGCGGGCACGATGCCCGGCAGCGCGGGGCCGTCGGCCGAGCGCACACCGTAGCCGAACGCCCCGAAGCGCACGAGGTCGTTGCGGAACTCGGGCCGTGCGTGACCCGCGGCGCTCGCCGCGAGGTGCCGCACGCCGGGGGTGAGGCCGGCCGCGCGGGCGAGGTCGACGGCGCGCTCGAACTCCGCGCGGGCGCGGTCGTCGTCGGCGTCGCTGGCTTCGGCGATGTGGCTCCAGATGCCCGTCACGACGATGTCGCCGGCCGCCTCGAGCGCAGCCGCGCGCGCGACGAAAGCCGGCCAGTCCTCGGGCCGCACGCCGTTGCGGTGCAGTCCCGTGTCGATCTTCAGGTGCACGCGGATGCCGCGCCCCGCCGCCCGCGTCGCGACGAGGTCGAGATACCCGGCGTCGCCGACCCCCAGCTCGAGTCGCGCATCGATCGCCTCATCGACCTCGGCGGCGGGTGACGTCGCCCACGCGAAGATGCGCGCGGTGGGGGCGGCCGCGCGCACACGCACGCCCGTCGCGATGCTGAACGAGCCGAACCAGTCGATCCCGGCCGCGGTGGCGGTCCGGACGACGGCGTCCACGCCGTGCCCGTACGCGTCGTCCTTCACGACGAACATGACGTCGGCCGGGGCGACACGGGCGCGCAGCGTGTCGAGGTTCGCCCGGATCCGGGCGAGGTCCACCCGCAGGACGGCGCCGCTCATGCGGCATCCACCCGTGTGGTGTGCAGCCCGATGCCGCAGACGATCTCGGCCGCGCTCAGCCCCGACGCCACCGCCCACCCCGCCACCCCGCCATTGACCGCGAGACTGCAGGGGGAGGCCGAGACTGCGGGGTCAGCCCGCTGTCTCGGCGCGCCGTTGCAGTCTCGCGGTGATGGGGAGCCGCCGAAGTACACGACCTCGTCGCCGACGCCGACGCCGACGGCGCTGTCGCCGATGTCGACGACGCACACGTCCATCGCGATGCGGCCGACGAGAGGGTGCAGGCCGCCGCCGATCTCGACCGACACCGCGTTGCCGATCGCGCGGGGGAGCCCCTGCCCGTATCCGCCGTCGACGAGCGCGACGCGCGTGTCGCTCGCCGCTCGGTGGGTGTACCCGTACGAGACGCCCTCGCCGCGGCGCAGCGACTTGATCGACAGCACGCGGGCCGACAGCCGCAGCACGGGCATGCCGCCCGACCCGGGCAGCCCGAACAGCAGGGCGCCGTCGATCGTCGGCTCGGCCACCGCTGTGAGCCCGGCCGCGGTCAGGGCGGCGCGATCGGCCTCGTCGACGACCGCCGCACGCACGCCCGCCGCCGCGAGCACCTCGGCGACGAGGGGCAGCCCGTGCCCCCACGCGTCGCGGCGCAGGTCGGCGACGCCGTCGCCGTTCGCGAGAGCGGATGCCGCATTCCCGGCCAGCGCCGACCGCGAGATGTGCGCCGTGAGGCTCGTCACGCGTCGCCCGATTCGAGCTGCTTGTCGAGGAATGCCCGCACGTCGGCGATCTCGTCCTCGGACACCCCGTGCGCGAGGCCGGGGTAGACGCGGCCGCTCAGCTCGACATGGTCGGGCAGCCACTGGGTCGTGTGCAGGACGAGCGGCTCCGGGATGACCTCGTCGTGCGTGCCGCGCCCCCAGAAGACGGGCGGTCGCCGTTCGGCGAGCTCTTCGTCGCGGGGCAGTTCGCCGGGGGAGACGTAGCCGCTCAGCGCGACGGCGAAGGCGAACCGCGCGGGGTCGAGCCGCATCGCCTGCACGGCGATCGCGGCGCCCTGCGAGAACCCGAGCAACCCGACGGTCTCGGTCTGGGCCGCGGCATCCACCCACTCGATGAACCGGGATGCCGCCTCGGTGACGCGCCGCGGATCGCGGTTGTCGAGACCCTCGATCGGGTACCACGAATAGCCCGGCGAGGGCCACGGCGGGGCGAGCGGCGCGCGCACGGCGGCGATGACGTACTCATCGGGGAGGTAGGCCGCGAGCCCGAACAGGTCGCGCTCATCGGCCCCGTAGCCATGCAGCAGCACGAGCAGCGGACGACCGGCGCGCTCGCCGGGCGGAACCGACCACTGCACGACCGCGGAATCCAATGCCGGCGTCTCGAGTGCGGGGAACTCAGCCATGCGCCCATCTTTCCAGTGATCGTGAGGTATACAGAAAGCATGTCCGTGCGCACCCCCGACCCCGAACCGGCAGGCGACGAGCCGTTCGGCTCCTCTCAGGGCGCCGTGTCGAACCCGGGTTGGCTCTCCGATGTCGAACTCGCCGAGTCCCGCCGCCGCCTTCCGATGCTCTATGTCGAGGGCATCCCGGTGCGCGTCGACGGCATGGGGCAGGTCATCGACGTCGGCATCCTGCTGCGGGCGACGCCGCTCGGCGAGATCAAGCGCACGATCGTGTCGGGCCGGGTGCGCTACGGCGAAACGGTGCGCGACGCCCTCTTCCGGCATCTCGAAGACGACCTCGGCCCCATGGCGTTCCCGCTCCTGCCGCCGCAGCCGACACCGTTCACGGTCGCCGAGTATTTTCCGATCCCGGGCGTGAGCCCGTACCACGACGACCGGCAGCACGCCGTGTCGCTCGCGTTCGTCGTGCCCGTCACGGGTACGTGCGAGCCGCGTCAGGATGCGCTCGAAGTGACGTGGATGCCGCCTGAAGAAGCAGCATCCGACAGTCTCGCCGCCGAGATGGAGGGCGGCAGGGGCACGCTCATCCGCCTGGCGCTGGCGAGCGTCGGGGCGCTGCGCTGAACGGCGGCCCCGGCCTGACGTCGCGGGTCAGCCCGCCGTGACGCCGCCGTCGGTGACGAGCTCGGCACCCGTTGCCGCCGTCTCGTGTGCGATCGCGGCGACGAAAGCGTCGATGTCGGCCTCGGTCGTGTCGAACGAGCACATCCAGCGCACCTCGGTCTCACCCGTGGGCTTTCCGTCGGCTCCCGTGACGGCGCTCCAGTCGTAGAAGCGGAATGTCTCGCGGAGGCGGTCGGCGACGCCGGCGGGCAGCGTCGCGAAGACGCCGTTGGCCTGCGTGGGCTGCGTGAACGCGACGCCGCGGATCGAACCGTCGGAGAGTCCCGCCTCGACGCCCGCGCGCAGGCGCTGCGCCATGGCGTTCGAGTGCGACGCGTTGCGCAGCCACAGGTCGCCGTCCAGCAGCGCGATCAGCTGCGCCGAGACGAACCGCATCTTCGACGCGAGCTGCATGTCGAGCTTGCGCAGGTAGGTGAGACCGGTGGATGCCGCGGGATCGAGCACGACGACGGCTTCGCCGAGCATCGCCCCGTTCTTCGTGCCCCCGAAGCTCAGCACGTCGACGCCGGCGTCGCGCGTGAAGGCGCGCAGGGGTGCGTCGAGCGAGGCGGCGGCGTTCGAGATGCGCGCCCCATCCAGGTGCACGCGCATGCCCAGCGCGTGGGCGTGCTCGGTGATCGCGCGGATCTCGTCGACGGTGTACAGCGTGCCGAGTTCGGTCGACTGCGTGATCGAGACGACGAGCGGCTGCGCGCGGTGCTCGTCGCCCCAGCCCCACGCCTCACGGTCGATGAGGTCGGGGGTCAGCTTGCCGTCGTCGGTCGGGACCGTGAGCAGCTTGATGCCGGCGACCCGCTCGGGGGCACCGCCCTCGTCGACGTTGATGTGCGCCGTGCCCGCCGCGATGACCGCGCCCCAGCGGGGCAGCATCGACTGCAGGCCGACGACGTTCGCGCCGGTGCCGTTGAACACGGGGAACGCCTCGACGCCCTCGCCGAAGTGCTGCGCCATGACGGCCTGCAGGCGCTCGGTGTAGACGTCTTCGCCGTAGGCCACCTGGTGCCCGTCGTTCGCCGCGGCGATCGCCGCGAGCACCTCGGGATGGATGCCGGAGTAGTTGTCGGAGGCGAATCCGCGGACGGTGGGATCATGCAGCGTGGTCACGAGGATCCAATCTAGTTCGGCGCAGCCGCGAGGCCGGTTCAGAGCGCCGGGTCGGTGAGATCGACGATCGTGTCGTTCGTCTCGGCGGCGTCGGTCATCCACAGGTCCGTGAATCGCTGCGCGAGCGCTTCTTCGAGGCCGGACAGGCTCTTCACGCGGAAGATGACGGATGCCGCCCGCAAGGGCTCGTCCGCCTCGCGCGCCGCCTTCGCGAAGCCCTGCGCGACGGCGCGCGCCCACGCCTCGCTCGCGGCTTTCACCGCCGCATAGTTGGCGCCGCCGGCGAGGGGTCGGGCGACCTCGGTCGACGAGACGATCGCGAGGCGTCCCGCCTCGGATGCGCGCAGGTCGGCGTCGAACGCGCGCGAGACGTGGCGCAGCGCCGTGAACGACCGTTCGAGGAACCGGTAGTCGGCGTCGGACTGCCCCGCCAGGCCCCCGCCCCCGCGCCATCCGCCGACGAGATGCGCGATGCCGTCGACCGGCCCGTCCGTGTCGTGCACGCGCTCGGCGAGCGCCGCGACGGCGGCTTCGTCGGTGAGGTCGCACACCTCGGTCCGCACCGCCCCCGGTCCCTGAGCCTGCCCCGGTCCCTGAGCTTGTCGAAGGGTCGCGGCATCCCCCGGCCCCTGAGCTTGTCGCGGTCCCTGAGCTTGTCGCGGTCCCTGAGCTTGTCGCGGTCCCTGAGCTTGTCGAAGGGTCGCCAGCTTCTCCGCATC
>NZ_JBHJZS010000043.1:0-19244 GCF_042271185.1 Microbacterium sp. NPDC055910 | reverse complement strand
GTGCGCGCGACACGCGGCGCGTCGCGCGCACAAGGCGCAAGTCGACGGGAGAGGGGTGTCGCGTGGGATACATCGCCAGACGGATGCCGCGGCTCGCGCTCTCCCGTAGCGTGAAAGCCGTGTTCCGTCGCCTGAAGCCCTACCAGATCGTCGTCGACGCGACGGCGGCGCTGGTCTTCTTCGCGGTGGCGCTTCCGATCGAGCTCGCCACGGCGGCCGGCACAGAGCTGTACCCCTCGGGCGACGTCCTCGGCGCGCTCGCCTTCGTCGTGCCGTTCACCGTCGCCGCCGCGCTGAGCCGGCTCGCTCCGGGCCTCGCCCTCGCGATCGCCTGGCTCGCGGCCGTCATCCAGATGGCGCTCGGCCGCCCACCGACCTTCGCCGACCTCGCGGTGTTCGTCGTGCTGTTCGCCGCGGCCGCGTACGGATCGAACCGCGTGTACTGGATCGGGCTCGCGTCCGCGTTCGTCGGTGCGGTCGTCATCACGGTGTACCTGCTGGCGGGGCCTCTCGTCGTGGGTGGGGCGATCACGTGGCAGGCGATCCCCCTCGCCCTCGCGATCCTCATCGCCGCCGCGTTCGCCCTCGGCCTCGCCTGGACGATCGGAGCGCTCGTGCGCTCGGCGCGCCGCGCGCGGGCGAACCGCGAAGCGCAGAAGCGGGCCGAGGCCGAGGCCGTGGTCGAGCAGGAGCGCGTCCGCATCGCACGCGACATGCACGACGTCGTCGCGCACTCGCTCGCCGTCGTCATCGCACAGGCGGACGGCGCCCGCTACGCCGCGGCCGCCGACCCCTCCGCCGCGACGACCGCGCTCGGCACGATCTCGACGACGGCGCGCTCCGCACTGTCCGACGTGCGGATGCTGCTCACACAGCTGCGTCACAGCCAGAGCGTCGGCCCGCAGCCCACCCTCGCGGACCTGGAGCAGCTGTACGCGCAGGTGCGTGCGGCGGGGGTCGAGCTGCGCGTCGCCGTCGATCCCGTGCCGCCGGGCGAGCCGCCGGCCGCCGTGCAGCTCGCGGTGTACCGCATCCTGCAGGAGGCGCTCACGAACGCGCTGCGGCATGGCGCCGGGGTGGTCTCGGTCGGGCTCGCGTGGCATCCCGACCGCGTCGACCTCGCCGTGCGCAACCCGCTGAAGCCGGGGGATCGACCCGCCGGGACCGGCCACGGGCTCATCGGCATGGGGGAGCGTGCGCACCTCATCGGCGGGCGGTTCGACGCTGCGCCGCACGGGGCCGAATTCGTCGTGACCGCCACCTTGCCGATCCGTCAGGAGGGTTCCCGATGATCCGTGTCGTGCTCGTGGATGACCAGGCGCTGTTCCGCGCCGGCATCCGGATGCTGGTGGCATCGCAGGCCGACCTCGAGGTCGTGGGCGAAGCATCCGACGGGCGCGAAGCCATCGACGTCGTGCGGGCGACCCGCCCCGATGTCGTGCTCATGGACATCCGCATGCCCGTCATGGACGGTCTCACGGCGACCGCCGAGCTGCTCGCCGATCCGGACCCGCCGCGCATCGTCATGCTCACGACGTTCGACCTCGACGAGGCCGCGGCGCGCGCGATCCGGCAGGGGGCCAGCGGCTTCCTGCTGAAGGACGCCGAGCCGGAGTTCCTCCTCGCCGCGATCCGCACCGTGCACGCCGGATCGGCTGTCATCGCGGCATCCGCCACCCGCGACCTCTTCGCGCATTTCTCGCAGCCGAAGGCAGTGAGCGTCCCTGCCGAGTTCGAGACGCTCACCGAGCGCGAGCGTGAGATCTTCGCGCTCGCGGCGCGCGGACTGTCCAACGCCGAGATCGCCGGGCGCGAATACCTCTCCGAAGCGACGGTCAAGACGCACATCAGCCGCATCCTCACGAAGCTGGGCCTGCGCGACCGCGTGCAGCTCGTCGTCTTCGCTTTCGAGCACGGGCTCACCTGACACGCGCCCCTGTGGGAGGGCGCGCGTCAGCGCCCCTCGAGCGCCGCGCGCGTGCGCTCGTAGCGGGGCTTGCCCACCCACCGCCACATCACCCGCACCGGGGCCGGCAGGTTCTTGCGCAGCCATGCATCGCCGCCGTCGGGCTGCGATGAGACGATCGCGCCGAGCGCGTTCCACGTCTGCCCCTTCGGCGTCGAGGCGCGCCCGTGCTCCGAGAACCACTCGACCTCCTTCTGGGTGATGGTGCGCTCCATGACGGGCACGATGTTCTGCTCCTCGTCGGGCAGATGGATCGCCAGAGCCCCGTTGATCCCGTCGAGCGCCGCGAGCAGCGGTGCGGCCGTGGCGGAGGTCGCGGAGGCGCGCCACGCGGGCAGCGCAGCATCCATCGCCGTCAGCTCGGCGAGCATCGCGGCGTGATGCTGCTTCATACGTTCCACGTGGACGGTGCAGGCGGGGGAGCGCTCGACGAGAGCACCCCACAGCCTCTCGTCCTCACCGTCGTGGTGGGCGTGCAGAGCACTCGAGAGAAGGTCGAGCTGCGTCGCGACGACCTCGGCGTGCGCCGTGTTCCCGGTCCGCACCCCGCGCACGAGCGACGGCCCTTCGCGGAAGCCTGCCAGGAACATGCGGTGGATCTCGGCCATGCCACTCGCGTCGCAGGTCTTCGGTTCCGGGGAGACGGCTCCGCTGGAGGGGAGGGGTGTCGCGGCCATGATCGCTCCTTCGCGCTGACGAAGCAGAGACTACGACCAGCCGGCGTCGCGCGGAAGAGGATCATCCTCGAGATGTAGACGGATGCCCCGACAGACCGACGCGGTGGACCTCGCCCGGTTCGTACCGTCGAAGCATGGAACTGACATCGACCGATCTCGGGCTCGCCGCCCGGGTGCAGCACCTCACGAAGACCTACGGCACCGGGGCCGGCACCGTCCGCGCATTGGACGGCGTCAGCGTCGGCATCCGCCGCGGCGAGTTCACCGCGATCATGGGCCCGTCCGGCTCGGGCAAATCCACGCTCATGCACATCATGGCCGGCCTCGACGCGCCCACGAGCGGTCGGGCCTGGATCGGCGACACCGACATCACGGGTCTGTCCGACCTCGAACTGACGATCCTGCGCCGCCGCCGCGTCGGCTTCGTCTTCCAGTCCTTCAACCTCGTGCCGACCCTCGACGCCCTGGCCAACATCATGCTGCCGTTCGACCTGGACGGCCGGCGCCCGACGGTGCTCGAACGCACGCGCATCGACGGGCTCGTCGACTCTCTCGGTCTCGCCGCCAGGCTGCGTCACCGCCCGCACGAGCTGTCCGGCGGCCAGCAGCAGCGCGTCGCGATCGCCCGGGCACTCGCGACGGCGCCCGACCTCGTCTTCGCCGACGAGCCGACCGGGAATCTCGACTCGCGCAGCGGACGGGACGTGCTGCGCCTGCTCGCCGCCGCGACGCGCGAGCACGGTCAGTCGATCGCGATGGTCACGCACGACCCGGTCGCGGCGAGCCACGCCGATCGGGTGCTGTTCCTCGGCGACGGCCGCATCGTCGCCGACAAGCCCCGCCAGAGCGCCGAAGAGATCGCCGCGTACATGCTCGCGACCGAGCTCGGCGCCGAGGTCTCGTCGTGAGCGCCACGGCGATCGATCGGATGCCGCGCCCCGAGGTCGCAGCGACCCGCGCGGCGCCTCTCGGGTACCTGCGTGAGCGGGGCATGGGTGCCAGCATCCTCGTGGCGGGGATCTCCACCGCCTTCGGTGTCGTGCTGCTCACGGCGACGACCTTCATCGGCGCGATGCTGCGGGCCGACCCGTACATCGGCGACAGCGAGACGCTCGCGATCGTCGTCTCCATCCTCACGGGGCTGCTGCTCGGTCTCGCCGTCTATGTCGCCTCGATCGTGACGGCGAACACGTTCGCGACCGTCATCGCCGGACGCACGAGGCGCATCGCGCTCCTGCGTCTCATCGGCGCCTCGGCCCGCTCGCAGCGCGCCGAGGTCGCGCGTCATGGCCTCGTCGTCGGCGCCGTCGGAGCCCTCATCGGGCTGGTGCTGGGAACCGGTCTGTCGGCGGCCGGCGTGCTCCTGGCCGAGACCGCGCTCGGACTGAAGGGACTCGACTTCACACTCGTGCGCCCCGACCTGCTGGCGCCGGCCGTGATCGTCGTGCTCACGACATGGGCGTCGGCGTGGGTGGGATCGCGCCGCGTCCTGGCGGTCACGCCGCTGCAGGCGCTCGGCAGCTCGGTCGAGGTCTCGCACGCCGACGTGGCCAGTCGCACGCGGCGCAACGTCGTGGCCGTCGTGCTGCTGAGCATCGGCGCGGCGCTGCTCGCGGTTGGAATCCTCGCGGGGCTCGTCTCGCCCCTCGGCGTCATCGTCGCTTTCGCGGGCGGAGTGCTCTCGTTCACCGGACTCGCCCTCGGGGCGACGGTCGTGATGCCGCCCGTGCTGCGGCTCGTCGGACGCGCCTTCGGCCGCTCGGCGACGGCACGCCTCGCCGCCGAGAACGCTCTGCGCCACCCGGAACGTTCGAGCCGCATGGCGATCGGCGTCGTCATGGGAGTCACACTCGTGACGATGTTCGCCGTCGCGCTGGAAACGGCCAAAGCGGTCGTCACCGCCTCGGGGGGCGGCATCCCCGATCCCGAGTTCGCCCTCGTGATCGACCTGTTCTCGGCGGTCATGATGGGCCTGGTCGCCGTGTCCGCGGTCATCGCTGCCGTCGGACTGGTCAATCTGCTCACGCTCGGCGTCGTGCAGCGGCGTCGCGAGCTGGGGCTGCTGCGCTCGCTCGGGGTCTCCAACGGCCAGGTGCGGCGCATGGTGCTGCTCGAGGCCGCGCACATCACGATCGCCTCGACGGCGCTCGGCCTCGTGCTCGGCATCGCCTACGGCTGGGCCGGGGCCCAGTCGCTGCTCGGAGCCGTGCGCGTGCCGCCGCTGTGGCTCTCGCCGACCTTCGTGCTGCCCGTCGTGCCGTTGTGGCCCATCGTCGCGATCGTCGTCGCGACGGCGGTGCTCACCCTCGTCGCGGCCGTCGTGCCGACGCGCATCGCAACGCGCGTCGCCCCCGTCGAAGCGCTCGCCGAGTAGGCGCCGAGACCGGATGCCGCCCCGCGGCCCCGTCCGTGCGGTGCTGGCGTGGGGCGGCCGGTGGTCCTGTTGCCCGGGCGGTGAACCGTACGAATCGCGTCGAACCGGACGGCGGCGACGTCGGGGTCGGCGGGATCGGTACGGCTGGGCGTGGGGCGGCCAGTGGTTGGTGGCCGGGGGCGCCGGGTCGGGGGCGCTGGGTCGGGGGGCCGGGTCGGGGACGCCGGGTCAGGGTGGCGGGGCGCGGTCGCCCGGGCGGCGAACCGCACGAATCGCGTCGAACCGGACGGCGGCGACGTCGGGTTCGACGGGATCGGTATGGGTGGGCGTGGGGCGGCCGGTGGTTGGGGGCGCCGGGTCAGTCGGCGGGGTCGTGCGCCCAGGTGGGGGCGAGGGCGCGGATCCGCGCACCGCGCCACTGCCACGTCGCCCAGAGCACGGGCCAGAGGGCGGCGGCGGTCGGGCCGCCGATCACGAGGCGGTCGCGCCACAGCGTGCGGTCCGGTCGCCCGGGAATCGGCGAGACCGCCATCTGGTGATCCCACACGTCGAGGCTCGAAAGCGGCCCGGTCAGCGGGATGCCGCTGTCACGGAAGATCCGCACCGGGCCGGCAGGCTCGGCGACGGTGCGCTCGCTCACGTGGATGAGCTGCTGCCCCATCGGGATGCCGCCGAGCGCCGTCAGCTCGACGGGGATGTCGTCTCCGGGGGTCAGGCTCGTCGGCAGCCCGCCCGGAGCCATCGGCTCAAGTCCGAGGAATGGTCCGTAGAGTTCGGCGACAGCGCGTGGTGAGTGCAGGGCACGCCACGCGGCATCCGGGTCGCAATCGATCTCGAGCTTCAGCAGGATGCGCATGCTCCAGTGTCGCACCGGCTCTAGCATCGAGGGATGCCGTCACCGTTCGACCAGCACCGCTACCAAGTCCGGCTCGAGTGGGGCGTGGAGGGTCTCGCCCGTCTCGCACCCGCCGATGTCGTCGTGGTCGTCGATGTGCTCGGGCTGTCGACGCGCGTGACGAACGAACTCGCGGCGGCCGCCGGCGATGGCATCGCGGCGGGTGCCGGGGCGGTTGCGGCCGAGGCCGGGTCCCCGGACGGCACCGCGTCCCGCCCCGATGCCGTTGCGTCCGGTTCCGTCGGCACCGCGTCCCGTCCCGATGGCGCTGCGTCCGGTTCCGGCGCCGCGAGCGACGACGGTGGCACCGTTTCCGGTTGCCTCGGCACCGCGTCCGGTTCCCTTGGCACCGCGTCCCGCCCCGATGGCGCCGCGTCCGGTTCCGGCACCGCGTCCGACGTCGACGGCACCGCGTCCGACGCCGGCGGCGCCGCATCCGATCCCGACGCCGCGAGCGACGACGAAGCGACGGCGGTCTTGCGGGCCGCTGCCCGAGTGGGAGCCGTCGTGCTGCTCGGATGCCTGCGCAACGCCTCAGCCACGGCGCGCGCCGTGCTCGACGAGCAGACCCGTCGCGCGGGCCGCACGAGCATCGCCGTCGTCGCGGTGGGCCAGCGTGACCGAGACGGCGCACCGCGCTTCGCCGTCGAGGACCTGCTCGGTGCCGGAGCCGTCATCGACGCGCTCACGAAGCTCGGCATCGACCACACCTCACCCGAGGCGGCCGTCGCGGCCGAGGGGTTTCACGGATTGCGCCGAGCCACCCGTCACCTGCTCACGGCGAGCGGATCGGGTCAGGCCCTGCTCGACGGCGGCGCGCGCGACGTCGTGCTCGACGCCGCGGCGGTCGATGTCGTCTCCGTCGTGCCGACCCTGGTCGACGGCGTCTTCATCGCGGCCTGAACGCTCAGCGCGGCGTCATGGCGGCGAGGCGCGCCGCCGCCGTGATCTCGCGACGCGTCCACGAGAAGAGGTTGCGCTCGTCGAAACGCGGCGCGCACGTCGCGCACGACATCGCTCTCGCGGGACGACGGTGCCGGTAGGCGAGATGGCCGGCAGGGCAACGGCCGACCCACGGAGCGAGATCGGTCGCCGTCTCACCGCGATGCGTCGTGCCCCCGACATAGCCGAGGTCGCGGGCGACGCGCAGCCACTCGCGCCCGTGCCCCGCCGCCGGACCGGCCAACGCGTGGGCGACCTCGTGCAGCAGGGTCTGATGATTGTCGTCATCGTCGTAGCGGGCGGTGAGGTAGCGCGACATGCTGATCCGTTTGCGGCGGTAGTCGCACAGGCCCGCTCGGCGCTTGGCGTTATCGAACGCGAACGTCCACGACGAATCCAGATGGGTCACGATGAGCGCCTCGGCCCATCGCCTCACGCGATGCAGTTCCGACATGCCGAAACGTTAGAACAGACCTACGACACTCACCCGGTGAGGGCGGCCGCACGGCGTCGGTCAGCGGCGTCGACGGCCAGCAGCGCCGACTCGAGCTGCGCGTCGGTCGCACCGGACTCCTGGCGCAGGAACAGCGCGCGCTTGAAATCGACGCGCGCGGCCTCGAAATCGCCCGCCTCGTAGTTCGTCCGTCCGCGGTGCTGATAGGCGAATGCTGCGATGCTCGACCAACCCTGGCCCTCGGCCTCGTCGGCGCACATCGTCAGTTCCTGCTCGGCGGCGGCATACGCCCCCCGCACCTGCACGACGGATGCGTGCAGGATGCGCGCCCGCAGCAGGTCCTTGCGCGTGCCCGCCATGCGCGCCACGCGCACGGACTGCTCCGACAGCACGAGCGAATCCTCGGTGCGGCCCAGCACCTTGAGCAGCCACACGCGCTCGAGGAGTGCCGGCAGACTGCGCTGCTCGCCGATCTCGTCGAGACGCTCGGCGCACTCGTGCGGATCGACGATCTCCCGCAGAGTCTCCGGGTCGTAACCCTTGATATAGCTCACGACGACTCCCTCCGCGCACGATGCCCCTAGTCTGCCCCGGCACCGCGCGGTCGTCGGCCCGGCACGCCGGGGTGCAGCATCCGGTGCCTCGTCAGCGATCGAAAACGGATGCCGCGGGCTTCGGCGACGGCGAGGCGGCGGCATCCGTCACGATCGCCGCTCCGCGCACGAACTCGTCGATCTCGGCGCCCTGCGCCACCTTGGCGGGGTGCGGGCCGGCTGCCATGAGGCGCGGCAGCCACTCGGTGGGAAGGGGCGTCGCCGACGCCGCCACGACCAGGTTGCCGAAGCGCCGGCCCTTCAGCGTCTGCACCTCGGCCAGCACGGCGACGTGTTCGAGCACGTCGCGCACGGTCGCGACCTGACGCCGGGCGAAGGCGAGCCCCGCGCCGTCGGCGACATTGACCAGCAGGACGCCGTCGGGAGCGAGCAGCGCCGCCGCTTCGCGGTAGAACTCGACGGTCGTGAGGTGCGCGGGGGTCTGCGCCCCCGAGTAGACGTCGGAAACGAGCAGATCGACGTTGCCGGTGAGCGCGGCGGGCAGGCGCCCGAGTCCTGCGCGGGCGTCGCCGATGCGCACGCGGATCGGCGCTGGGCGGGGGAGCGGCATGTGCTCGCGCACGAGGTCCCAGAGGGCAGGTTCGAGCTCGATGACCTGCTGGCGCGACCCGCGCCGCGTCGCCTCGATGTAACGCGGGAGCGTGAGCGCCCCCGCGCCGAGGTGCACGGCGGTGAGCGGCTGGCGCGGCATCCGCAGCTGGTCGATGACGGCGCCCATGCGCGCGACGTACTCGAAGTGGAGGTGAGTCGGATCGTCGAGGTCGACGTGGGACTGCGGCGTGCCGTCGACGATGAGCTCGAGACCGCCGGCGAAGCGCGCGGGAACGACGCGGGCGATCGTGCCGTCCGAGAGACGGGCGCGAGGCGCCTCGTCGGGTTCCAGCCGCGCCCGTGCCATGACCCCACCGTACTGGGCGGGACACGCCGCCGCCGGGCCGCCCTCTTGTTCCGCGCTCCGCGCCCTCCCTCGCTTTGTTGACTTGCGCCCCGTGCAGCGACACGCCGGCGTGTCATCGACACGGGGCGCAAGTCAACGAAGGGGGCGGGTCAACGGGGGGAGGCGCGGCGGAGCGGAGCCGGGCGCGCGCGACGCGGCTACCGTGGGACGCATGGTGGCGATCGATCTCAACGCCGATCTGGGCGAGACGATCGACGGCGTGCCGACGGCCGACGACGAGGCGATGTTCGCCCTCATCTCGAGCGCGAACATCGCGTGCGGCGGACATGCGGGAGACGCCGCGTCGCTGCGCGCGGCCGTCGAGCGGTCGGCGCGGTACGGCGTCGCCGTGGGCGCGCATCCGTCCTACCCGGACCGCGCCGGATTCGGTCGCACGCGCATCGCGATCAACCCGGGCGACCTCGCCGACGCGATCGCCCGCCAGCTGGACGCGCTCGTCTCGGCGGGAGCCGACGTCCGCTACGTCAAGCCGCACGGCGCGCTCTACCACTCCGTGTCGCGCGACCCGGTCGAAGCAGCCCTCGTCGTGGATGCTGTCGCGGATCTGTCGGCGCGATTGGGGCGCGGCATCCCGATCCTCGGACTCGACGGCGAGATCGCCTTCAACGCCGAGCAGCGCGGCATCCCGTTCGTGCGCGAGGCGTTCCTCGACCGCGGATACCGCGCGACGGGCGGCCTCGTCGCGCGTGGGGCGCCCGGCGACGTGCTGCACGATCCCGCCGAGATCGCCGATCGCGCCGTTCGCCTCGCCGTCGAGGGGGTCCTCGTCGCCGTCGACGGCGGGCTCGTCAGACCGGATGCCGCATCCCTCTGCGTGCACGGCGATTCGCCCGGCGCCGTGGCGATCGCCCGGCGCGTGCGCGCGGCGCTGGACGCCGAGGGGGTTGAGGTGCGATCGCCGTGGTGACCGTGCGCGTGCGGCCGATGGGCGAGCGGGCCCTGCTCCTCGAGACCGATTCGATCGACGATGTGCTGGCGCTGCACGGCCGGCTCGCGGCATCCCGCCCCGAAGGGGTCGTCGAGCTCGTGCCGGCCGCGCGGACGGTGCTGGTCGTCGTCGATCCCGCGCGACTGACGCCGGCGGCCGCGCGGGCGTGGGCGCTGGGCGCGGATGCCGGGGCCGCCGGCCCGCCGCGCGGCGAGGGTTCCGCCGTCGACCTCGAGGTCGTCTACGACGGCGCCGACCTGTCCGAGACGGCGGAGCTCCTCGGTATGACGGCTGATGAGCTCGTGCGCCGCCACGCGAGCGCCGAGTGGTCGGTCGCGTTCACGGGGTTCGCGCCGGGGTTCGGCTATCTGGTGAGCGACGCTTGGCCGTTCGACGTGCCCCGACGGGCCACGCCCCGCACGCGCGTGCCCGCCGGAGCGGTGGGCCTCGCCGCCCGGTTCACGGGGGCGTACCCCCGGGAATCGCCCGGCGGCTGGCAGCTCATCGGTACGACCTCGGCGCTGCTGTGGCGTACGGCGGCGGAGGGTGCGGCATCCCCGGCCCTGCTCGCCCCCGGCACGCGCGTGCGGTTCCGCCCCGTTACCGCGGCTCCGGTCGCCGCGGCAGCCGTGTCCGTGCCCGCCCCCGCACCCGCGTCGACCACGTCGACCGTCCCCGCGCCCGTCCCCGTCCCCGCATCGACCGCGAGACTGCAAACGCAGGTCGAGACTGCGGGTGAACCCCACGGTCTCGGCGCGCCGTTGCAGTCTCGCGGTCACGGGCAGCGGGGGGTACGGGTCGAGGCGACGGGGATGCTCGCGACCGTGCAGGACCTCGGCCGGGCCGGGAACGCGGCGCTCGGCGTCGCGCGGTCCGGCGCCGCCGACCGAGGCGCACTGCGCACGGCCAACCGGCTCGTCGGCAACGACGAAGGCGCCGCGGCGATCGAGATCACGATGGGCGGCTTCCGCGCCGTCGCCGAGGTCGACGCGTGGATCGCCGTCGCGGGGGCCTGGGGGTCGCTCACGCTGGACGGCCGCCCGATCGACCCGTACACCGCGCAGGCCTGGTCCGCGGGCAGCGAACTGCAGGTCGACGTCTTCGCGCACGGCACACGGGCCTACCTCGCGGTGCGCGGCGGCTGCGAGCCCGCGGCGGTGCTCGGATCCCGGTCGACGGACATCCGGGCGGGACTGGGCCCGCGCCGGCTCGCCGCGGGCGACGTGATCCCGATCGGCCCCGCTCCCGCCCGTCCCATCCCGATCGCCGACATCGCGCCCTGGGGAGCCCCGCAGGACGACGAGCTCGAGATCGACCTGGCACCCGGTCCGCGCGCCGACTGGTTCGCGGCATCCGCCCTCGATGTGCTCTTCGCGGCGGTCTGGACCGTCTCGCCCGCGGCCGACCGTGTCGGGATCAGGCTCGAGGGACCCGAACTGGTCCGCGCGCGCCGCGACGAGCTGCCGAGCGAGGGCATGGTGCCCGGCGCACTGCAGGTGCCTCCCGACGGACGCCCCGTCGTGCTCGGCGTCGACGGTCCCGTGACGGGCGGGTATCCGGTCATCGCGGTCGCCACGGATGCCGCGCTGGATCTGCTCGCGCAAGCGCGGCCGGGGACACGCCTGCGGTTCCGGCATGCGCGCACCCCGATCGGGTGAGTCAGCGCGCGTTTATACCGCAGCTTCGGATGCTCGTCAAGAATCCGGCTGGACACGGCGCGTCCTGAGACGTATAGTCGGTAGTTGCGCTCTGGTTCCCCTGCCCTCATATGGTGGTCGGCTGTGCCCGTGTGCCCCCGCGTCACTCTCCATCGGAGTCTCGCGCGCGTGGCGCCGGGCTTCGGGAGGACGGAGCACTCCACCTGACGACAAGGAAACGGGCCCACGGGCTCACGGAGGTATTCCCCTTGGCTGCTGCGCGCAACGCATCCAACCCCACCACCCCCAAGAGCGGACGCGGCGCTTCACGCCTCTCGTTCGCCAAGGTCTCCGACACGCTGGAGGTCCCCGACCTCCTCGCGCTGCAGACGGAGTCCTTCGACTGGCTCGTCGGCAACGACGCGTGGAAGACACGCGTCGCGGCTGCGAAGGCCATCGGACGCACGGACGTCCCCGAGATCAGCGGTCTCGAGGAGATCTTCGAGGAGATCTCGCCCATCGAGGACCTGAGCGAGACGATGCAGCTCTCGTTCACCAACCCCTACCTCGAGCCTGAGAAGTACTCGATCGACGAGTGCAAGGAGCGCGGCAAGACCTACGCCGCCCCGCTCTACGTCGAAGCCGAGTTCATGAACCACCAGACCGGTGAGATCAAGACGCAGACCGTCTTCATGGGCGACTTCCCCCTGCAGACCGGCAAGGGCACGTTCATCATCAACGGCACCGAGCGTGTCGTCGTCTCGCAGCTCGTGCGCTCGCCCGGCGTCTACTTCGACAAGACCCCGGACAAGACCAGCGACAAGGACATCGTCTCGGCGCGCGTCATCCCCAGCCGCGGTGCGTGGCTCGAGTTCGAGATCGACAAGCGCGACCAGGTCGGCGTGCGCATCGACCGCAAGCGCAAGCAGTCGGTCACCGTCTTCCTCAAGGCCCTGGGCCTGACGACGGAGGACATCCAGAACGAGTTCGCCGGCTTCGACTCGATCGAGGAGACCCTCGCGAAGGACACGATCCTCTCGAAGGAAGACGCCCTCCGCGACATCTACCGCAAGCTCCGTCCGGGCGAGCAGGTCGCCGCCGAGGCCGCCCGCGCGCTGCTGGACAACTTCTACTTCAACCCCAAGCGCTACGACCTCGCGAAGGTCGGTCGCTACAAGATCAACCACAAGCTCGGTCTCGACACGCCGCTGAGCGACTCGGTGCTCACCGTCGACGACATCGTCGCGACGATCAAGTACCTCGTGCGCCTGCACCGCGGCGACGACGTCTTCGACGGCGTCCGCGAGGGCAAGCCGGCCGAGATCCGCCTCGACATCGACGACATCGACAACTTCGGCAACCGTCGCATCCGCGCCGTCGGCGAGCTCATCCAGAACCAGGTCCGCACGGGTCTTTCCCGTATGGAGCGCGTCGTGCGCGAGCGCATGACGACGCAGGACATCGAGGCCATCACGCCGCAGACGCTCATCAACGTGCGTCCCGTCGTCGCCGCGATCAAGGAGTTCTTCGGAACGAGCCAGCTGTCGCAGTTCATGGATCAGAACAACCCGCTCGCGGGCCTGACCCACAAGCGCCGCCTGTCGGCGCTCGGCCCCGGTGGTCTGAGCCGTGAGCGCGCCGGCGTCGAGGTCCGTGACGTGCACCCCTCGCACTACGGCCGCATGTGCCCGATCGAGACGCCGGAAGGGCCGAACATCGGTCTCATCGGCTCGCTCGCATCGTTCGCGCGCATCAACGCGTTCGGCTTCATCGAGACCCCGTACCGCAAGGTCGTCGACGGCAAGGTCACCGACCAGATCGACTACCTGACGGCATCGGTCGAGAGCGACTACATCGTCGCGCAGGCTGGAGTCGAGCTCGCGGACGACGGTTCGTTCGCCGACGAGCGCGTCCTCGCCCGTCGCGGTCAGGGCGGCGAGGTCGACCTCTTCCACGCCGACGAGATCGGCTACATGGACGTCTCGCCGCGCCAGATGGTCTCGGTCGCGACGTCGCTCATCCCGTTCCTCGAGCACGACGACGCCAACCGCGCGCTCATGGGCGCGAACATGCAGCGTCAGGCCGTTCCGCTCCTGCGTTCGGATTCGCCCGTCGTGGGCACCGGTATGGAGGGCTACGCCGCGATCGACGCCGGTGACGTCGTCACGGCAGCCAAGGCCGGTGTCGTCGCCGAGGTCTCGGCCGACGTCGTCACGGTCCAGCTCGACGAGGGCGGCACGCAGGACTACTACCTGCGCAAGTTCGACCGCTCCAACCAGGGCACGTCCTACAACCAGCGCGTCGTGGTCTCGGCCGGCGACCGCGTCGAGGTCGGCGAGGTCATCGCCGACGGACCGGCGACGGAGAACGGCGAGCTCGCGCTCGGCAAGAACCTCCTCGTCGCGTTCATGATGTGGGAAGGCCACAACTTCGAGGATGCGATCATCCTCAGCCAGGAGCTCGTGAAGGACGACACCCTCTCCTCGATCCACATCGAGGAGTACGAGGTGGATGCCCGTGACACGAAGCTCGGCAAGGAGGAGATCACCCGTGACCTCCCCAACGTCAGCCCCGACCTGCTGAAGGACCTCGACGAGCGCGGCATCATCCGCATCGGCGCCGAGGTCCGCCCCGGCGACATCCTCGTCGGCAAGGTCACGCCCAAGGGCGAGACCGAGCTGTCGGCCGAGGAGCGCCTGCTCCGCGCGATCTTCAACGAGAAGAGCCGCGAAGTGCGCGACACGTCGCTGAAGGTTCCCCACGGTGAGCAGGGCACGATCATCGCCGTCAAGGAGTTCAACGCCGAGGACGGCGACGACGAGCTCGGCTCGGGCGTCAATCGCCGCGTCGTGGTCTACATCGCCCAGAAGCGCAAGATCACCGAGGGTGACAAGCTCGCCGGCCGCCACGGCAACAAGGGCGTCATCGCGAAGATCCTCCCCGTCGAGGACATGCCGTTCCTCGCGGACGGCACGCCGGTCCAGGTCGTCCTGAACCCGCTCGGCATCCCCGGTCGAATGAACTTCGGCCAGGTCCTCGAGCTGCACCTCGGCTGGATCGCCCAGCAGGGCTGGAAGGTCGAAGGCACGCCGGAGTGGGCCATGGGCCTGCCCGACACCGCTCGTGAGGCCGCCCCCGGCACGAAGGTCGCGACCCCCGTGTTCGACGGTGCGTTCGAGGAGGAGATCGCCGGTCTTCTCGACTCGACCCTCCCCACGCGCGACGGTGAGCGCCTCATCGACTCGACGGGCAAGACGCGGCTGTTCGACGGCCGCTCCGGCGAGCCGTTCCCGGCACCCATCTCGGTCGGCTACATGTACATCCTGAAGCTGCACCACCTGGTCGACGACAAGATCCACGCGCGTTCGACGGGCCCCTACTCGATGATCACGCAGCAGCCCCTGGGCGGTAAGGCCCAGTTCGGCGGCCAGCGGTTCGGCGAGATGGAGGTGTGGGCGCTCGAGGCCTACGGCGCCGCGTACGCGCTGCAGGAGCTCCTCACGATCAAGTCCGACGACATCCTCGGCCGCGTCAAGGTGTACGAGGCGATCGTCAAGGGCGAGAACATCCAGGAGCCCGGCATCCCCGAGTCGTTCAAGGTCCTCATGAAGGAGATGCAGTCGCTCTGCCTGAACGTCGAGGTGCTCTCGGCCGACGGCACGCCGGTCAACCTCCGCGACACGGACGACGACGCGTTCCGCGCGGCAGAGGAACTGGGTATCAACATCTCCAGCCGCTTCGAGTCATCCTCGATCGACGAGATCTGACGCTTCGGCAAGCTCAGATCAACGACTGACTCACTAAGAATTCCGACACAGGAGAACTGAGACTAGTGCTCGAATCAACAACTTTCGATGAGCTTCGCATCGGTCTCGCCACCGCCGACGACATCCGTCGTTGGTCGTACGGCGAGGTCAAGAAGCCCGAGACCATCAACTACCGCACGCTCAAGCCCGAGAAGGACGGCCTCTTCGGCGAGCAGATCTTCGGACCCTCCCGCGACTGGGAGTGCGCCTGCGGCAAGTACAAGCGCGTCCGCTTCAAGGGCATCGTCTGCGAGCGCTGCGGCGTCGAGGTCACCAAGTCCTCGGTCCGCCGCGAGCGCATGGGCCACATCGAGCTCGCCGCGCCCGTCACGCACATCTGGTACTTCAAGGGCGTGCCTTCGCGTCTGGGCTACCTGCTGGACATGGCGCCGAAGGACCTCGAGAAGGTCATCTACTTCGCCGCCTACATGGTGATCTCCGTCGACGAAGAGGCGCGTCACCGCGACCTCGCGACGCAGGAGAACAACATCCGTCTCGAGATCAAGACGCTCGGCGACCGCCGTGACGCCAAGGTCGCAGCCCGCCTCCAGCAGCTGGAGGAAGAGCTCGCGGCGCTCGAGGAAGAGGGCGCCAAGGCCGACCAGAAGAAGAAGGTCAAGGACGCCGCCGAGAAGGAGATGGCTCAGACCCGCAAGGGCGCCGACGAGCAGATCGCCAAGCTCGAGCGCGTGTGGGAGGACTTCCGCACCCTCGATGTCGGCTCGCTCAAGGGCGAGGACGAGATCTTCCACGAACTGCAGGACCGCTTCGGCCAGTACTTCGAGGCCTACATGGGCGCGGAGTCGATCCAGCGTCGTCTGCAGGCCTTCGATCTGCAGGCTGAGGCGGACAGCCTCCACCTGCAGATCTCCGAGGGCAAGGGTCAGCGCAAGATCCGCGCGATCAAGCGCCTGAAGGTCGTCAACTCGTTCCTGCAGACGGGCATGTCGCCCGCCTCGATGGTGCTCGACGTCGTTCCGGTGATCCCGCCGGAGCTGCGCCCCATGGTCCAGCTCGACGGTGGCCGCTTCGCGACCTCCGACCTCAACGACCTGTACCGTCGCGTCATCAACCGCAACAACCGTCTTCGCCGGCTGATCGACCTCGGTGCTCCCGAGATCATCGTCAACAACGAGAAACGGATGCTGCAGGAAGCGGTCGACGCACTCTTCGACAACGGCCGCCGTGGTCGCCCCGTCACGGGCACCGGCAACCGTGCGCTGAAGTCGCTGTCCGACATGCTCAAGGGCAAGCAGGGCCGGTTCCGTCAGAACCTGCTCGGCAAGCGCGTGGACTACTCGGGTCGTTCGGTCATCATCGTCGGACCCCAGCTCAAGCTCCACCAGTGCGGTCTGCCCAAGCAGATGGCCCTCGAGCTGTTCAAGCCGTTCGTCATCAAGCGCCTGATCGACCTCGGCCACTCGCAGAACATCAAGGCCGCCAAGCGCGCCGTCGAGCGCACGCGTCCCGAGGTGTGGGACGTGCTCGAGGAGATCATCCGCGAGCGCCCCGTGCTGCTCAACCGTGCACCCACGCTGCACCGTCTGGGCATCCAGGCGTTCGAGCCGCAGCTCGTCGAGGGCAAGGCCATCCAGCTGCACCCGCTCGTCTGCGCGGCGTTCAATGCCGACTTCGATGGTGACCAGATGGCCGTGCACCTTCCGCTGTCGGTCGAGGCCCAGGCCGAAGCGCGCATCCTGATGCTCGCGTCGAACAACATCCTGAAGCCGTCGGACGGCCGCCCGGTGACCCTGCCCTCGCAGGACATGATCATCGGCCTCCACCACCTGACCACGGTCAACGAGGGTGCCCAGGGCGAAGGTCGTGTGTTCGGCTCGGTCAGCGAGGCGATCCTCGCGCGGGACGAAGGCACGCTCGACCTGCAGGCCAAGGTGCGCATCCGCATCCCCGGCCTGTCGTTCCTCGAGGGCGACGCCCCCGAGGGCTACGAGCGCCACGGTCTCGTGGACGCCTCGCTCGGACAGGCGATCTTCAACGACACGCTGCCCAAGGGCTACCCGTTCGTGCGCGAGCAGGCCGACAAGGGCAAGCTGTCGCAGATCGTCAACAAGCTCGCCGAGGAGTACCCCAAGGTCGAGGTCGCGGCATCGCTCGACAGGATCAAGGACGCCGGCTTCTACTGGGCCACGCGTTCGGGTGTCACCGTCGCGCTCTCGGATGTCCTCACGCCGCCCAACAAGGGCGAGATCGTGGCGGGCTACGAGAAGCAGGCCGCCAAGGTGCAGGCGCAGTTCGAGAAGGGCCTCACGACCGACGCCGAGCGTCGTCAGGAGCTCATCAAGATCTGGACCGAGGCGACCGACGAGGTCCAGAAGGCGATGCGGGACAACTTCCCCGCCGACAACACGATCAACCGCATGGTGTCCTCGGGCGCCCGTGGTAACTGGCTGCAGATCCGCAACATCGCGGGTATGCGCGGTCTCGTGAACAACCCGAAGGGTGAGATCATCCCTCGCCCGATCATCTCCTCGTACCGCGAGGGGCTGTCGGTCGCGGAGTACTTCATCGCGACGCACGGTGCCCGCAAGGGACTGGCCGACACGGCCCTTCGCACGGCCGACTCGGGTTACCTCACGCGTCGTCTGGTCGACGTCTCGCAGGATGTCATCATCCGCGAGGAGGACTGCGGCACGACCAAGGGCCTCGAGTTCACGATCGCGGCGCCCGGCACCGACGGTGCGCTCATCAAGGACGCCAACGTCGAGAACTCGGTGTTCGCGCGGACCCTCGCCGAGCAGGTCACATCGCCTTCGGGCGAGGTGCTCGCCGCCGCGGGTGACGACGTGGGCGACGTGCTCATCAACACGCTCGTCGAGGCCGGCGTCGAGACCATCAAGGTCCGCTCCGTGCTCACGTGCGACTCGGCTGTCGGCGTCTGCGCGCAGTGCTACGGCCGTTCGCTCGCGACAGGCAAGATCGTCGACATCGGCGAGGCGGTCGGCATCATCGCCGCCCAGTCGATCGGTGAGCCCGGAACGCAGCTCACGATGCGTACGTTCCACACCGGCGGTTCGGCTTCGGCCGACGACATCACGCAGGGTCTTCCCCGTGTGCAGGAGCTCTTCGAGGCGCGTACCCCCAAGGGCGCGTCGCCGATCGCGGAGTCCGACGGTCGCATCACGATCGACGAGACCGAGAAGTCGAAGAAGATCATCCTGACGCCCGACTCGGGCGACGAGCCGCACGTCTACCCCGTGCTCAAGCGCGCGACGCTGCTGGTCGAGGACGGCCAGCGTGTCACGGTCGGCCAGCAGATGCAGGTCGGAACGCTCGACCCCAAGGAGGTCATGCGCGTCATGGGCGCCCGCGAGGTGCAGAAGTACCTCGTGAACGGCGTGCAGGGCGTGTACCGCTCGCAGGGTGTGCCGATCCACGACAAGCACATCGAGGTCATCGTGCGCCAGATGCTGCGCAAGGTCACCGTCGTCGACCACGCCGACACGACCCTGCTCCCGGGTGAGCTGGTGGACTTCAAGAAGTACCAGCGGATCAACCGCGAGACGGTGGCAGAGGGCAAGCGCCCCGCGTCGGGTCGTCCCGAGCTGATGGGTATCACGAAGGCGTCGCTCGCGACCGAGTCGTGGCTGTCGGCGGCATCGTTCCAGGAGACCACCCGCGTCCTGACGCAGGCGGCCATGGAGGGCAAGAGCGACCCGCTCGTCGGCCTCAAGGAGAACGTCATCATCGGAAAGCTCATCCCCGCCGGCACGGGCCTTGCGAAGTACCGCAACGTCACGGTCGAGGCGACGGAAGAGGCCAAGAGCGAGCGGTACCCCAACCGCATCTTCGCCTCGGACGGTGCGTTCTCGGACGCCGACCTGAGCTACGTCGATTTCGACAGCTTCTCGACGGACGGCGACTTCACCTCGTACAACTAGACGCGGTTCGGGTCAATGCTGCGAAGCAGCGTTGAGGCGACCCGGGTCTAGATCGAGGAGCCCGCGCAGCGGGCGTATCGAGATCTCCTGAGAT
>NZ_JBHJZS010000042.1:0-21310 GCF_042271185.1 Microbacterium sp. NPDC055910 | reverse complement strand
GGGTTCACCCGCTGTCTCGGCGTGCCGTTGCAGTCTCGCGGTCAAGTGATCCGGGGGATGTCGCGAGCGGATCCGAACCGCGACATCCCCCGACGGATCGGCCTCCGACGACACGCACGAACGTGCGCCCCAGTGTCTTCGGTGCCCCCGACGACGAGAACCCCTGCGTCTCGTCGGCATAGACCGTCCGCTATGAGAAGAGCACCCTCATGTCGCGCTGATACATGCCGCCGAGAAAATTTCTCAGAATCCCGTCCCGTGCACTTGGAAGGGCGCGAGGATGCCGGTGCGCGACGTCGCCGACGCGAGCGCCGCCGAGGGTGTCTCACCCGCCGCGAGGCCCGCGTGCATCGCGCCGAGCACCTCGCACGCGACGTCGTCGGCGACGGCGACGGGAGCCGCGACGACGGCCCGCGCGCCGGCGTGCAGCCAGACACGCGTCATGCCGACCGCCTCCTCCCCCCAGCGCACCGTCGAGCGGCCGACTTCGCACGCCGACAGCACGACCGTCTGCGGCACGTCCGGGATGAGGTCGACGTCGTAGCCGAACAGGGTGCCGTCGGCGAGCTCGAGACCCGAGAAGAGGGGATGGTCGGCGGCATGCCGGCCATGCGCGGCGATGTGCAGCACGTCGGCGGTCGTCGCCGACGCCGTGACGGCGGCGACCGTCGCTTCGGCGCCGTGCAGCACGACGTGCTCGCCCCACGTGCCGGCGGCGGTGAGGACCTCTTCGTCACCGCGCGCGACGCGCGGACCGGCGGCGAACACGGCCCGCGCCGCGCGGCGAGGGCGCGCCGCCGACTCGGCCACCCAGCGCGACGCCGAAGGCGCGATCGTGAGGGCGCGCCCCCGCATGGCGGGCAGCATCGTCCAGGGAATCCCGGCCAACAGCCCGGGCGCCGTCAGCACGACGCGCGCCGGATCCCGTGCACCGGCCAATGCCCGCCCGACGGTCTCGTGCGAGAGCTGCTCGAGTCGCCCGGCGAGCGCCTGCTGCACGACGGCCGCCATGGGGCCCGATCGCACCGCCGCCGAGACGTCGAGGTCGGCGCGCAGACCTTCGATCGCGGTCCGCACGCGCGATGCGTCGATGTCGACGAGCCGGGCCGAATCGCGATCGACGACGAGAGCGACGAACGCCCGCCCGTCGAAGACGAACGAGATGAGCACGGTGTCCTCGTCGAGGGCCGCCTGCGCGCGGCCCAGCGTGACGCGGTCGTGCACGGCGGCCGTGCGCGTTCGGGCCCACTGCCGTTCCCGCGCGCGAGCGCGCAGCACGTCGACGCGCGCATCGGTCAGCCAATCGCCGTCCGGGTCCGCGAGACGGATGCGGCGCAGCTCTTCGAGCTCGGACGCCAGCACGGGATCGGGCGGCGGTCGCAGCGGCACGACCTGCGTGTGCAGGTGTCGCGAACGCTCGGACCACTCGAACACGATGTCGGGTCGACCCGATCGCAACGCCGACGCGAGCCCCGTCATCATGAGGCCGAGCCCCTGCCGCGCGATCGAGCCGGACTGCTCGAGGCTCGCCCCGAGCCGCTGCGACTGTTCGAGCAGGTCGATGCCCTGCGCCGCGCGCCGTCGCGCGTCACTCTCGCGACCCGCGCGCCGGGCGCGCTCGGCGGCGACTTCGTGCGACAGCATCGCGATGTCCAGCGGTGTGCCGGCGCGCAGGCGCGGACCGCGGATGCCGGGGTCCCCACCACGTCGCAGCGCGTCCAGCGCCGCGGTCAGGCGCAGCGCGGCGGCGTCGTGCGGAAACCCGTGCGTCTCGAGCGCCTCGACGACCGCCGCGACGGCGACCGGGGACGGGGGACGACCGGGCGTCAGCGGCGTCCCCGCGCGGTCGAGCCGACCGTGCGACAGCCGGGCGCGCAGCCGGATCCCGTCGGCACGCGCCGCCCAGGCGTGACTGCCCTGCCCTCGGAACCGGCGCGCCGATGCGTGCGCGACGGCCGCCGCGCGCGCCGGATCGTGATCGAGCAGCGAGCGGGCGAGCTGGTATTCGGCACGAGCGCGCTCGCCGGGCGCGCGGTGCCGGCCGAGGACATGCACGACGTTCGCGAGCGCGTGCTCCGCCTCGGTCTGCAACCCCGCGTCGCGCAGGACCTCGGCGTGGTCGAGCTCATTGACGGCCGCCCAGAAGTCGGACTCCCCGTCGAGCGGCTCGCGGACGGACTGCATGAGCGACAGCGCCGTCACGAGGTCGCCCGAGAGCATCGCGACATAGCCGCGGTTGTGCACCGCCTGCTCGGCTTCCAGCGCGCGACCTGCCGCCCGGTAGGCGGCTTCGGCCCAGTGCAGATCGTCGGCGGCGGCCTCCCACCGTCCTCGCTGCATGTCCGCGACGCTGCGGTTCATCCGCATGTTGGCCGAGCGCACGGGGTCGCCGTCGAGGGCGTCGATCGCGTCGGTGAGCCAGGAGACGGCGCTGTCCAGCGCGCCTCGCTCGAGCTCGAGCGCACCCATCTGTCCCGCGAGGATCGCGCGGGTGTCCTCGCCGAGGTCGGTGCGCGCGATCGCCTGGCGGCACAGCGCGACGCCGCCGTCCACATCTCCGAGTCGCGCGAGCAGGTACGCCGTCGTGCCGGTCACCCTGGCCTGCACGTCGCTGTCGCCGTCGCGCGCGGCCGCGGCCGCGGCATCCGCCAGCACCGCCCGGGCCGCGGTGTACCGGCCCGCGTTGACGAGCTCGACACCGCGCGCGGAGAGGTCTTCGGCGCTCGCGGTCACCTTCACATGATGGCCCGTCGCGGCGGGCCGCGCATCGTCAGGGCTCGATGCGCGAGCCGTCCTCGGCCGCGATCTCGGCGAGCGCCTTCCCGACGATGTCGCGTGGCTTGTGCGCGGAGTTCGCCATGAGCCCGGGCACGAGCGCCGTCGCGATGCGGGCCGCGACGTAGGGCGCGGCGAACGAGGTGCCGCTCCAGATCGCGTATCCCGCCGAGTAGTCGTCGGGGTCGAGGCTCTGCCGCCGGCGACCGAGCAGGTCGGCGCTCGACCCCGATTGCACGCCGCCCATCAGGGCGGGGAAGGCGCTGAGCACCGAAGTGCCGCGTCCGTAGGCGTTCACCCACGGGCCGATGTTGCTGTACAGCGCGACCGACGTGCGCTGCGGATTGAGCGCCCCCACCGCGAGGTGCCGCGCGAGCCCCTTCTTCTCGGTGATGCCGAGATCGGTGTCGCCCCAGCCGTAGAGCGCCGCGGGAAAGGTCGGGCGGTCGGTCGCGTCGTTGCCCGCCGAGCACACGACGATGACCCCGAGCGCGCGCAGGCGCCGCAGCGCGTCATAGAGCCGCAGTGAGAACAGGCCGTCCTCGGGGGTCTCGTGGTAGTAGCCGAGCGACAGGTTGACCACGTCGAGCGGATTGCTCTCGGCCCACACCGCGAGCTCTTCGACCGCGTCGATGAGTTCGCTCTCGAGCACCGTGCCGTTGCTGTCGGCGACCCGGATCGAGACGAGATCGGCCTCGGGGCACACCTGCCGCAGGATGCCGGCGACGAACGTGCCGTGGCCGGCCGCGTCGTCGAGGTAGCCGTCGCGCGGACCGGTCTGATCGCCGTACACCTCGGGGTCGGTGAGCGGGTCCTCGACGCCGATCACCTCGCCCGGGCGCGTGGGCGACGGCACACGTCGCCGGACGATGTCGCCGGATCCGGTCTCGGGCGGCAGCCACGGGTCGTGCACGCCGCATCCCGTGTCGAAGTACGCGATGACGGGGCGGCGCCCGCCGCGGGCGAGCGGCCGGGTGCGCACGGGTGCCGGGCCGATGTAATCGACGACCTCGAGGCCGCCCGTGCCCGGATAGGCGTATCCGTCGGTGCCCGAGGGGTTCGTCTTGCCGTGCGGATTGGTCTTGCCGTGCGGGTTCGTCTTGCCGTGCGGGTTGAGTCCGATCGGCGCGACCGAGAGCACGTGGTCCAGACCCGTGCGGCGCAGGGCCGCGTCGCCCGTGATGGCGTCGCGCTCGGACTCGGCGGTCCGCTCCCGCACCGAGCGATCGAGGGATCGGGATGCCGCGAGCGAGATGCGGCGCTTCGCGTCGGCCAGCTGCGGGTCCTCGTCGCGCTTTCCTCGCTTCTTGCGGCGCGGCTCGAGCGCACGTCGGCGCGCGTGCTGCAGAAGCCGCCACGCGTCGATCGGCGGCACGGGCTCGTCGTCGCGCTGCGGGTTGGGCGCCTGCACGATGCGGGCCCGCGTGAGCTGCTCGCCGTTCTTGCGGATGGTCTCGAGCTCGACGTCCCAGCCGAGCTCGGCGGCGGCCTCCCGCAGCACCGCGTGCGCGTCGCCGGGCTCGCCCGAAATGATCAGGTGCCCCGCGGCGTACACCGTGCCGAAGGCCGGGATCCCAGGAACCGGATCGCGCCGCGGATCCAGCGCGACACCGCGAGGCAGCGCGGCCGCCTCACGCTCCCGCCAGGACCGGAAGCCGGGGTCGTCCGCCATGAGCACGCCTTTCGTCGGGTCAGACCTCGAACTGCGGGGTCTGGAAGTCGCGGATGTCGCCCGCGGCATCCTTCACCGCGAGCCGCAGCCGCCAGAGGCCGGCGGCGACGTCGGCGAAGGCGAACCGTCCGTGCTCGCTCGACTGCGCCGTCTCCTCGTGTCCATCCTGGACCAACCGCACGGCGAGTGCGGGAACGTCGACCCAGCCGTCGATGCGGCGGGTCTGCCCGGCCGCCTTGGTGACGTGCAGCAGCACGGTCGTCGTGCCGTCGCTGAACTGCAGCGTCGAGGCGTCGCTCCCGGTGCGCACGGCTGCGGGCTCCGACGCCTCGACGAGGGTCAGCAGCGCGTACTCGTGCGACAGGTCCTCGACCGCGACGGCCGCGACCATGCGGTCGACGAGGTCGGCCGGTGCGGGATCGACGGCCTCCCACACGCCGCGCAGTCGTGCGAACAGTGCCGCGTCCGCGGCGAGATCCTCAGTTGCCATGACGGCCCTCTCCCCATCCTTCGCCCTCGAGCTTCTTGCGGAGCTTGCCGAGGCACCGCTGTCGGGTCGGCCCGATCGATCCGACCGGCATCGACAGGTCCTCGGCGATGCGCGCGTAGTCGGGGCGCTCCTCGAACGCCACGACGCGCAGCAGCCGGCGACATCGCTCATCGAGCGAGCCGACGCCCGCCCACAGCCGGCGGGTCTCGTCGTCGCGCACGGCCGTGCGCTCGGCGGATTCCCCCGTCGGCAGGTGCGGTTCGAGGGTGTCGGCATCGGTGGCATCCGCTCGTCTGTGCAGTCTGCTCACCCGCCATGCTTCGCGGCGCGCGCACATCGTCAGCCAGCCGGCGACGGCGCGCGGCTGCGTGATCGTCGTGTGACGGCGCACGAGCGTGAGCCAGGCCGTCTGCACGACGTCTTCGGCGAGCGTGCGTTCGAGGCCGTACGCACGCACGACGTGCCACAGCACCGGTGTCATGAGGCGCACGAGATCGTCCATGGCGCGACGATCGCCCGCCCGCCACCTCTCGAAGAGGTCGGCGGCGCGCTCCCAGCGACTCGGCTCGGTCGAAGGGGCGGATGCCTCGGAGCCGGTGTGCGTCATGACGCCCATTGTGTCCACACCGATCCAGAGCACGAAACCCCGAGTCTGATACATCGGTCCGAGCAGCGCGGAACGGGGTTCTCTATACCGGGATGCGCAGCACGCTCACGTGCAGGACTGTTCAGGGTCGCGCCGCAGCACCGTGCGGCGACACAGCGACCGACTCGCAACCCCGCACGGGTCGACCTAGACTCGCGCCATGACGACCGCCCCTCTGCTCTATGTCTGCGTGCGGCCGCAGCGCGAGGCCGCCGAGGCCGAGTACGAGTCGTTCCGGGCCGGGGCACGGCTCGATGTCGACGGCATCGACTCGCACGACCTCGTCGGGGCGCCCCTGCCCGGTGACGCCCTCGAGCGCTACAGCGGGTTCGTCGTCGGCGGCAGTCCGTTCAGCGTGACCGACCCCGAATCGACGAAGCCCGACACGCAGCTGCGCGTCGAGCGCGAACTCGCCGAGCTCGCGCAGGCCACACTCGAGGGCCGCACCGCGTCGCTGTTCACGTGCTACGGGATCGGCATCGTGACGCGGCTCCTCGGCGGCGAAGTCAGCCGCGCACACCCCGAAGACACCGGCCCCACGGTCGTCGAGCTCACCGATGACGGCGCGACGGACCCCCTCTTCGGCGGCCTCGCGCACCGGTTCACGGCGCTCACGGCGCACAAGGAGGGCGCCGGTGTCGCCCCTCCGGGGGCGGTCCTGCTCGCGACGAACGAGGCCTGCCCCGTGCAGGCGTACCGCGTCGGCGACAACCTCTATGCGACGCAGTTCCACCCCGAACTCACCCCGCGCGCGCTCGTGGATCGCATGGCGGTGTACCGCGACGACGGCTACTTCGACACCGACGACTACGACGTCGTCGCGGGGCGCGTGCTGGCGGCATCCGTCACCGAGCCCCCGCGTCTCTTGCGCGCGTTCGCGAAACGGTTCGGGCCGGCCTGATTCAGGCCTCGGCGTTGCGGGCGCCGACGACGCGGCTGGCGAGCGTCGCGACCACCGGTACGAGGATCACGAGGACGCCGACGATGATCGCCGTCACACCGATCGCGGTGTCGCGTGGTTCGAGCGCGAGTCGGTTGTAGGCGACCCACCCCAGGCCCCACGCGAGGGCGAGACCGGGGGACACATGCCAACCCGACCGCCACGCGACGGCGAGCCCGATCAGCCCGACGACGATCACGACGGCGACCCCGATGGGCGTTCCGGCATCAGCCCACTCGGCCGGCCCCTCTTCGGTGAGCCAGGCCGACACGTTGGCCACCGTCGCGAGCGACACCCACCCCAGATGCAGCCCCACGCTCAGGTCGGTCAGGAACGAATCGAGGAAGCCTTCGGCGGGATAGGCCACCGTGCGCTGGAAGGCGATGCACAGCACGATGAGCAGCGCGACGATGCCGATGACGCTCACGAGCAGCGTCGTATACAGGGCGAGCAGAATCCAGACGCCGTTGAGCACGGCCGACAGCGCGATCCACCAACCGATGGCACGCTGCCTCTCGCGCGTGCGCTGGTTCGGCAGCGCCTGCCAGATCGCGTACCCGATCATCAGCACGTAGATGGCGCTCCAGATCGCGAACGCCGTCGAGGCGGGGGTGAGCAGCGTCGCGTCGGAATCGAGCGCGCCGCCCTGCGCGTCTTCGACCGGGGTGTCGCCGATCAGCCCCCTGCCGGCGAGCGAGGAGATGACCATGAACACGGTCGCGGAGATGACGGCGATCTGGCGGGTGAGGTCCTTCGACGAAGCGGCCATCCTGCGACCGTACGGAATCCCGCGCGTGCGGTCAGGGGCTTGACACGTGGCGAGTCACCCATCGAGCGGGTGGTCGAGCAGCAGCGCGATGCGGTCATCGAGGTAGCCCTGCAGCGGCGTGTAGCCGCCGGAGGCGCTCCACTTCACGCTCGGCACGCCATCGACGATCGCGAGAGGGCCGGAGGCCCCACCCGTATCGACGGCGACAGGATCCAGCATCCGCCAGCCGATGTGCACGGTCGCGCCCTCGGCGAATCCACCGCGGCGGGCGGCCGCGGCCAGGGCTGCGCGGCGGCGCTGCGCTTCGGCCGTGAATCCGCGGCGCACCTCTTCGCGCGCCCGCAGGATGTCGCCGACGGCATACACCGCGTCCTCTGACAGCAGCAGCACGCCCACGCGCCATGCCGAACCCCGCGGCACGATCCGCGGCGCCCGAGCGATCCCGAGGATGCGGCGCGGGTGGACCTGTTCGCCGAGCCCTTCGCGCGGGGCATCCGCCAGCCGCCGGCGCGCGTCGGCGAGGATCGCCGCGACGCTCACGCTTCGACCTCGGACGGAACGACGGTCTCTTCGGGCTGCGGGCGACGCAGCGCCATGGCGACGAGGGGGAACACGAGCACCGAGAGCATGCCGGCGCCGACGAGCACCGATGCCGCGGCCGACGTGAGCACGCCCTCGGCGACGCCGATCGCGGTCACGGCGACGATGATCGGCAGTCCCGTCGCACCGAGGAGGCCCAGGGCGACGCGGTCGCGGCGGGACGACCCGTCCGGCGCCGCGAACATCGACGGGATGCCGCGGACGATGACGAGCACGAGAGCGGTGACCGGCACGGCGGCGAGCAGCAGGGGCTCGGCGAGCAGAGCATCGAGGTCGAACGTGATGCCGGTGTAGATGAAGAAGATCGGGATGAGGAAGCCGAAGGCGACCCCCTCGACCTTGCTCTCGACCGCCTCGCGGTCGGCGGGCGCGGCATCGCGCATCATGAGACGCCACACGATGCCCGCGGCGAATGCGCCCAGGAGCATGTCGAGGTCGAGCACGATGCTCAACACGACGAGGGCGGCGAGCACGAGGAAGACCAACCGGATCGCGAACTGTCCCGACGTGTGCAGGGTGGCGTTCACGGCGCGGTGCATCGCTCCGACGGGCACACGGAACGCGAGCCAGATCGCCGCGCCCGCGACGACGGCGAAGAGGGCGAGGACCACGGTCGACAGCCCCGGGTCGCGTCCGCCGAGGAAGATCGAGATCGCCACGAGCGGCCCGAACTCGCCCACGGCTCCCACCGCGCCCACCGCCCGGCCGAACGGCGTGCGCAGCTCGCGCGCATCGCGCAGGATCGGAAGGATCGTGCCGAGCGCGGTCGAGCACAGTGCGACGCCGATGATGACGGCGGCTTCGCCGGGCGCGATCATCCAGCCGAGGCCGATGCCGGCGGCGAGGCTCACGAGCCAGCCGACGCCCGCCGTGCGGCCGCCGCGACCGCGGAAGGACGCGACGTCGATCTCGGTCCCCGCGACGAAGAACAGCATCGCGACGCCGAACTGCGCGAGGGTGTCGACGAACGCCGACGGCTGCGCCCAGCCGAGCAGGCTCGGACCGACCGCGATGCCGAGCACGAGCTCGAACACGACGATGGGGATGCGCACCCAGCGGTGCAGCCCTCGGGCGAGGATCGGAGCCAGCACAGCGAGCAGCGGGATCACCAGCAGCGTCGGCTCGAGATCGTCCACGGCATCACATTAGCGATGCCGTGTCCGCTCAGACGACGAGCGGTGAGAACCGCGGCGGCGCGCCTCGCGTGAAGACGCCGACAGTCGCCTCGGGCACCTCCTGCCAGTGCCGCCTGCTCCAGTGCAGCTCGAGCGGTTCGGAGACGACGATCTGAGCGTCGGCGGGCAGCGGCTCGACGACACCCGTGGCCACGTGCAGCGTCTCCGGCCCGACGCTGTGGAAGAGCGAGGGAGCCGGCCCCGCGTCGGGGCTCGTCCACCGCAGCACGACGAGCCGATCACCGTCGGACGCGCACATCGTGGCGTGGAACGGCTCCGCGATGCCGTGCTCTTTCCGCGCCCGCTCGACGCGACCGACCATGCGGGTGAGCGCGGCGACCGGGTCGGCGGCGAGGCCGTAGGTGAGAGCGAGGAAGAAGCACACCTCGCTGTCGGTCGTGCCGAGCAGACGGGGGTATAGACCGGGATCGATCTCGAACGTCAGCTCACGGCGCACCTGATCGAACCCGCTGATCTCGCCGTTGTGCTGGAACATCCACCCGTCGTGCACGAACGGATGCGTGTTCTGCTCCGAGATGGTGCCGCCGGGCGCCGCGCGGACATGGGCCAGGAAGCATCCCGACTCGATGTGGGCGGCGAGGTCCCTGAGGTTGCGGCTGTCCCACGCCGGCGTGATCTGGCGGTACTGACCGAGCGCGCCGCCGCGGCCCGACCACGCGATACCGAACCCGTCTCCGTTGGTCGGAAACGCCCGGCGGCGGAACTGCGATGCCATCGCGGCGCCCGGCAGGTACAGCTCGCGCGCGAGCAGGCTCTGGTCGATGAGCGAGTGGTCGGGTTTGACGAGCACGTCTTCGAGGGCGACGGGCGTTCCCAGATAGGCCAACCAGCGGCACATGTCAGCTCGCCGCCCCGGCCAGACCCGGCAACAGCTTCACGAGGCCCGCGGCCATGATCTCGAACGCGAGCACGATGACGATGAGACCGACCAGGCGCAGCAGGATGTTCATGCCGAACGTGCCCAGCACGGCCCGGATCGGAGTAGCGAGCAGGAAGACGACGAACGCGATCCCGACGTTCGCCGTGAGCGCCAGCAGCACCGTCAGCGAGGGGTTGTCGGCCGTCGCGATCAGGATCGTCGACATGAAGCCGGGTCCGAGGATCATCGGCACCGCGAACGGGAACATGAGCGTCAGGAACGCGGCTCGCCGGCCCGCGGCGGACTCCTCGCTCGTGGGCGGCGGCGGCGCCCATCCCGCGACCGCCTGCGTCACGGCCGTCGAAACGGCGTCCGGCCCGCCCTTGACCGCGTTCGTCGCGAGTGAGGATGCGGCATCCGTCGATGATGCGTGCACGGATGCCGCGGCGTGCACGGCCGTGTGTCCGCGCTTGACGAGGTCGTGGACGACCCGCCACAGGCTGCGCCCCGCCTTCTTCGTGTCGTCGGCGTGCGTGTTCATCATCGCGATGCCCGAGAGCAGGATGACGAAACCGCCGCCGACCCGCAGTCCCGCGATGTCGATCCCGAAGAAGCCGAGCACGGCGTTGCCCGCGTACAGCACGATGACGCCGCCGACCCAGACCGTCGCGACCGTCAGCACGGCGCCCAGCAGCTTCTGCTGCCATGTCGTGAGCGGCGCGGTGTAGCCGAGGAAGAACGGGATGCCGGAGAAGGGATTGGCGATCGCGAACATCGCACCGAAGACCGCGACGAAGCCGACGATATGGGAGTCCATGGTTCCTCCTGCCCGTGCCGATGCACGTGAGCACCAGCATGGCGGCCCGGCGGGGCGCAGCCCGGCACCGGCGCCGCGGACACGCGGATCTGGCACGGATCGTCTCACCCTCACCGCCCGGACGTGCCGCGGATCGGGGCACCCGATGCCCGCTGAGGCGGTTCAGGTGAGCGCTTCGCGCGCGGCATCCGCCTTCTTCTCGGCCGCGCGGGCCTGCTCGGCCGCGGCGGCGTGCTCCGCGTCGCGGAGGCGCAGCTGCTCGTCGGCGGCTTCGGCGTCGGCCTCGAGCCGGTGCAGGTCACGCCGCAGGTCTTCGATGCGCTCGGACAGGTGATCGACGCGCTCCTGCGCCTTCTCGCGCTGTGCGGCGGCACGGCGGAGCTCCCGATCCGCCTCGCCCGCGAGCCGCTCGGCCTCGCGCGCGGCTTTCTCCGCCGCCTTGCGGGCACGGCGCTCGGCGAGGTCGTCGCGAGGCGCCGGCTGCGGGACACCGGCGAGCGACCCGCCGACAGCGCCCGCGAGGTCGCCGATCGCGCCCGCCTCGAGCGGCTTCACGAGGCGTCCCGTCAGAACGGCCGAAGCTGCGGCAGCATCCATGATCGCGGCATTGATGGTCTTCTCGATGTCGTCGCGTGCTGCGGCGCTGACGGCCGTCGCGGCCCGTTCGGCGAGGCGCACGGCCTCTCCCGCGAGGGCGGCGACGAGCGCGCGGCGCTGGCGGCCGAGCTTCGCGAGCTCCGCCGCGTCGAGGTCGTCCTGCGCGTCGCGCAGTGCGGCCGACAGCTCGACCGCTTCGGCGAGCTGCCCGTCGTGAACGAGCAGGTTGACCGCCCACGCCGCGACCGTGGGCTTGCGCAGCGCCTTCACCGACCTCGCGTGCGGCCCCGTCGCGCGTGCGTTGCGGGCCGCGGTGAACTCGTCCGGCGGCAGGACGTACAGCTCCGCCGCGATGTCGTCGACGTCATCGGCTCCCACACCCCCATTCTGCGTCCTGGACCGTGCGACTGCAGGACGGTGCCGCCGCGATCGGGCCGTGCCGAGTTCGAGCGGATCCTGCGCCGCGTGCTGTTGGAGGCGTGGACGCGACTCGGAGCGCCTCGCTAGGGTGATCGGCGACGAGAGGACCGGATCATCGACGAGACCGCGCTCATCACGGCCGGGGTTGCGCTGTTCACCATCTGCAATCCGGTCGGGACTCTGCCCGTCTTCCTGAGCGTCACCGAGGGCATGACGGTCGCGAAGCAGCGGAGGGTCGCGCTGATGACGGGGGTCGGCGTGTTCTCCGTGCTCGCCGTCTCGCTCGTGCTCGGCTCGCTCATCCTGCAGTTCTTCGGCATCAACGTGCCCTCGCTCAAGATCGCGGGATTCCTCTTCGTCTCGACGATCGCCTGGGCGATGATGACCAGAAGCGGGTCGATCCTGCCGAAGCAGAACGACGGCGATCCCGCGATCGTTCCCCTCGCGATGCCGGTCGTCGCCGGCCCCGGCGCGATCGCCCTCGTCATCGCGTTCGCGAAGGACAACCCCGCCCTGCTCGACTACCTGTGGGGGCTGCTCATCGTGCTGGTGTCGGCCGTCGCGACGGCGATCATCTACTTTTTCGGCCCCTACCTGGCCAAAGCGCTCGGCCCCGCGGGCATGGACATCTTCCAGAAGCTCTTCGGCCTCATCCTGCTCGCGATCTGCGTCGAGCAGATCCTGACCGCGATGCCGAAGATCTGGCCGGGGCTGGGCGGCTGACCGACGGATGCCGCGGCGCGACCGGCGTCAGAAGGGCCACACGAGCGGCACGTAGAGCACCGCGACCACGAGGAACAGCACGACCAGCGGCAGCCCGAGCTTCCAGTAGTCGCCGAAGCGGTAGCCGCCCGGCTCCATCACCATGAGGTTGACCGGCGTCGCGATCGGCGTGAGGAACGCCGCCGCGCCGGCGACCGTGAGCGCCATCATGAACGGCTGCACCGAAACGTCGAGCGTCGCGGCGATCGATACGGCGACGGGCGCGACGATGAGCACCGTCGCGGTGTTGCTGATGAGCTGGCCGAGCACGACGGTCACCAGGCACAGGGCGAGCAGCGCCACCTGCGCGCCGCCGTCGCCGATCACCCCGAGCAGGCCGCCCGCGATCAGGTCCGCGGCGCCGGTCTGGATGAACGCCGTCGCGAGCGGGATCATGCCGGCGATGAGCACGATCGTCGTCCAGGGGATCGCCTGATAGGCCTGCGCGACCGGAACCGTGCGCGTGACCACCAGGACGCAGGCCGCGATCAGGGCGACGGCGGCGGGCGGCACGAGTCCCGTCGCCAGGGCGACGACCATCGCCGCGAGCACGGCGAGGGCCACCGGGGCGCGTCTGCCCAGCGGCACCGAGCGTCGCAGCCGGGCGGGCGCGTCGACGGGGATGATGGATGCCGCCGGCGACTCGGTGTGGCGCGCGAGGTCGTCCCACGTGCCCTGCAGCAAGAGGGCGTCCCCGGCTTGCACGACGATGTCCTGTCCGGTCAGATGCTCCGTGCCCCGCCGCGCCGCGAGCAGCACGAGGTCGCCGCTCGGGGTCGCCATGCCGGTGCACAGGCGCGCGCCGATGAGCGGAGAGCGCGGCGGCACGACGACCTCGGTCACGCCGTTGACCGGCCCCAGCATCGTGCCGGTGTCCAGGGTGACGTCGTACTGCGCGCGCAGCAGCCGCGCATGCCGGGCCAGGTCGGTCGGCATGAGCGCGCCGTTGCGCGAGGGCAGCAGCCGCGAGCCGAACAATCCGATGATGATGAGGGTGCCCGCCAGCAGCGGCAGCCCGACCAGCGCGAACTCGAAGTAGCCGAACCGGCGTCCTCCGCTGTCTGCGGCGATCGACGAGACGATGACGTTCACCGGCGTCCCCGTCAGGAGCAGCATCGATCCGGCATGCGACGCGAAAGCGAGCGGCATGAGCAGCTGCGAGGTCGGGATGCCGGCACGCGCGGCGACGACCACCACGAGCGGCAGCAGGGCGGCGACGGCCCCGTTGAGGCTGATGAACGCCGTGAGCACGGCGACGAGCACACCGACGACGAGCAGAAGCCGTCGGCGTCCTGTGCCCGCCCGGCCCATCACCACCTGACCCGCCCACGCCGTCACCCCCGTCGCATCCAACGACTCGCTCACGACGAACAGCGCCGCGATGAAGAGCACGATCGGGTCGCCGAATCCGGCCAGCGCCTGCGGAAGCGTGAGGACGCCCGTGAAGAACAGTGCGAGCGACACCCCGATCGCCACGACGCCGAGGGGAACCCGGTTGCTGACGAACCCGATGACCGCGAGCACGAGGATGACGAGCGTTGCGACGACGGGGTCCACGCGACCGAGCGTACTCACGCGGCCCGCGGTGCGGCAGGTGTGCGACGGGCAGAACCGGGTGTGACGGAAGCCGCCTCACACCGTGCACGGAGCGGCAGAGAGAGCGGGCTTCCTGCACACGGCACGGGAGGACGGCGTCGGAACGTCGTGTTTGCGCCTGACTTCGTCCCGTCTCCCCCCGCTGGCGGCGCCGCCGCTAGCGTGGCGGTCAGCGCTGACCGTCCAGAGCAGGAGCCGCCCATGTGGATGCAGTCGATCGACCCGACCGGACAGCTCTGGCTGTCCGCCCTGCTCGCCGTCGCCCCGATCCTCGTGTTCCTGGTGTGCCTCGTCGTGTTCAAGCTGAAGGGCATCACCGCCGGGCTCATCGCCGTCGCCCTGCAGGTGCTCGTCGCCCTGTGGCCGTTCGGGATGCCGGTCGGCTCGATCGCTGGCGCGGGGCTGCTCGGCATCCTCACGGCCGTGTGGCCCATCGCGTACATCATCGTGATGGCGGTGTGGCTCTACAAGCTGGCCGTCGCGAGCGGTCGCTTCGAGGTCATCCGCGCGAGCATCTCGGGCATCTCCCCCGACCAGCGGATCCAGGTGCTGCTGATCAGCTTCTGCTTCGGCGCGTTCCTCGAGGGTGCGGCGGGCTTCGGCGTGCCGATCGCGATCTGCGCGGCGCTGCTGGTTCAGCTGGGGTTCGGCCCGATCAAGGCGGCGATGCTGTCGCTCGTCGCGAATGTGGCGGCCGGTGCGTACGGTGCGATCGGCATCCCGGTGATCGTCGGTGCGCAGGTCGGCGAGGTCGAGCTGATGGACCTCACGCTCGACATGGTGGTCGTGCTGCAACTGCTGACCTTCGCCGTGCCGTTCATCCTCGTCATGATCCTCGACGGGTGGCGCGGCATCCGTGAAACCTGGCCGGCGACGCTCGGAGTGAGCGCGGTGTACAGCGGCACGCAGGCCGGCATCCTGATCTTCCTCGGCCCCGAGCTCGCCGACATCGTGCCGGGTCTGCTCGGGATGGTCGCGATCTTCGCGATCGGCCGCGCGTGGCAGCCCAAGCGCATCTACCGCGAGGACGGGGGCGAGCCGCCCGCCATCGAGAAGCACGAGTTCGGCGACGTCGTCGTCGCCTGGAGCCCGTTCTACATCCTCACGGGGGTGATCTTCGTGTGGAGCATCCCGTGGTTCAAGTCGCTCTTCGCCGCGGACGGGCCGTTGTCCTGGCTCGTGGTGAACGTGCCGATCCCCGGCATCACGGGCGTCGTGCGTCCCGAAGGCGCCGAGGCTGCGGTGACGACGACCTGGGCGCTCACGCCGATCAATGCGACGGGCACGGCGATCCTCATCGCGGTGCTCATCACCTTCTTCACGACACCGCAGCTGTCGGCGTCTCAGCTCGGCGCGCAGTTCGCCGCGACGGTGCGCGAGCTGTGGCGGCCGATCGTGCTCATCGCGCTCATCCTGATCGTCGCGAACATCGCGAACTATTCGGGCGGTTCGGCCTCGATCGGCAACGCGCTCGCGGCGGTGGGCATGCTGTTTCCGCTCTTCGCGCCGATCATCGGGTGGTTCGGCGTCTTCATCACCGGCTCGGTCGTCAACAACAACACCCTGTTCGCGCACCTGCAGACCATCACCGCCGAGCGGATCGACGTCGACTCGACGCTGCTGGTCGCCGCGAACACCGCCGGCGGCACGGTCGCGAAGGTCGTCTCACCGCAGTCGATCGCGATCGCGGCGGGTGCTGTCGGCCTGACCGGACGCGAGGGCGACATCCTGCGCGCATCCGTCAAGTACAGCCTCGGCATGCTCGCCTTCATCTGCGTGTGGGTGTTCGCCCTCTCGCTCGTGCTGCCGCGCTGACCGGCAGCATCCGCCCGCCCCGTTCCCACCCGTCCACTTGCGGCCTTTGTCACCGACACGCCGAAAGATCTCCGCACAAGGCGCAAGTCAACGGGCGGAGGGAGGTGGTGGCGGTGGTGGAGCAGCATCCGCCCGCCCCATTCCCCCTCGTCCACTTGCGGCTTGTGTCGCCGACACGCCGGAACATCTCCGCACAAGGCGCAAGTCAACGGACGGAGGGAAGTGGTGGCGGTGGTGGCGGTGGTGGTTGGAGCAGCATCCGCCCGCCCCGTTCCCCACCCGCCCACTTGCGGCCTCTGTCGCCGACACGCCGAAAGATCTCAGCACAAGGCGCAAGTCAACGGGCGGCGGGGGCGGGGGGGACGGCGGGGCGCGGAGGGTCAGAGGGTGGCGAGAGCGCGGTCGAGGTCGGCGATCAGGTCGTCGACCGACTCGATGCCCACCGACAGGCGCACGAGGTCCTCGGGCACCGCGAGCTCGGTGCCGCGCACCGACGCGTGGGTCATCGCGTCGGGGTAGTTCATGAGCGACTCGACGCCGCCGAGCGACTCGGCGAGCGTGAACAGGCTCGTCGACTCGGCGAAACGACGGGCCGTCGCGGCATCGGCGAGCGAGAGCGAGACGATGCCCCCGAAGCTCGACATCTGGCGGGCGGCGAGCTCGTGACCGGGGTGCGATGTCAGCCCCGGGTAGTACACGCGCTGCACCTTCGGGTGGGCCTCGAGATGCTCCGCAATCGCCTGGGCGTTCTGGCTGTGCCGCTGCATGCGCACATCGAGCGTCTTGATGCCACGGGTCGTGAGCCAGGCATCCATCGGGCCCGAGACGGCCCCGGCGGCGAACTGCACGAACTGCACCTCGCCGGCGAGGTCCTCGTCGGCGAAGACGAGTGCGCCCCCGACGACGTCGGAGTGCCCGCCGATGTACTTCGTCGTCGAGTGCACGACGACGTCGGCACCGAGGGCGAGCGGCTGCTGCAGGGCGGGGGAGGCGAAGGTGTTGTCGACGACGACGAGGGCGCCGGCGGCGTGACCGAGCCGCGCGAGCTCGGCGACGTCGCTGATCTTGAGGAGCGGGTTGCTCGGCGTCTCCACCCACAGGATGCGGGCGGGCCGCTCGACGAGCGCCGCTTCGACTGCTGCCAGGTCGCTCATCTCGACGACGCGCACGCCGACGCCCCATGCGCCGAAGATGCGGGCGATCAGGCGGTAGGTGCCGCCGTAGACGTCGTTGCCCATGAGCACCTCGTCGCCGGGCTTGAGGATGGCGCGCAGCAGGGCGTCTTCGGCGGCGAGGCCCGACGCGAACGACAGGGCGCGCGGGCCGCCCTCGAGGGCTGCCAGCTGGGTTTCGAGCGCGGTGCGCGTCGGGTTGGCGGCGCGACCGTACTCGTAGCCGCCGCGCAGTCCGCCGATGCCGTCCTGGGCGTACGTCGTCGAGAAGTGCAGCGGCGGGATGACCGCGCCCGTGGCCTCGTCGAACGCCTGGCCGGCGTGCACTGCACGCGTGGCGAATCCGGTGTTGTCGGTGTGGTCGGTCATGCGGGTTCTCCTTCGGAGGGGGTCGACGCTTCGGAGGGGGTCGAAGCTTCGGAGGGGGTCGAGGCGGTGACGTCGAAGCCGCGCTCGCGCATCCACCCGTCGTCGAAGACCTTGCTGAGATAGCCGCGCCCGTGATCGGGCAGCAGCACGACCACGACGGCGTCGGCGGGCAGGTCGCGCGCGACGCGCAGCGCCCCGACGACCGCCATGCCGCTCGAACCGCCCACGAACAGCCCCTCTTCGCGCACGAGGCGTCGGGTCATCGCGAACGCCTCGGCGTCGTCGACGCGCTCGATCTCGTGGGCCACGGTCGTGTCATACGTCTCGGGCCAGAAGTCCTCGCCGACGCCCTCGATGAGGTAGCCGTGCAGCGGACCTCCCGAGTAGATCGACCCCGCCGGGTCGACGCCGATGACGCGCACGGCGTCGTCGGAGACATCGCGCAGGTACCGTCCCGTGCCCGAGATCGTGCCGCCCGTTCCGATGCCGGCGACGAAGTGCGTCACGCGACCCTCGGTGTCGCGCCAGATCTCCGGGCCCGTCGTCTCGTAGTGACCGCGCGGTCCGTTCTGGTTGGCGAACTGGTTGGGCTTGAAGGCGCCGGGGATCTCACGCGCGAGCCGGTCCGAGACGCTGTAGTACGAGCGGGGGTCCTCGGGAGGCACGTTCGTCTCGGTCACGACGACCTCGGCACCGTAGGCCCGCAGCACGGCGACCTTCTCGCCGTCGAACTTGTCGGGCACGACGAAGACCATGCGGTAGCCGCGTTCGAGCGCGATGAGCGCGAGCCCGACTCCCGTGTTCCCGCTCGTCGGCTCGACGATCGTGCCGCCGGGACGGAGCTGCCCGTCACGTTCCGCCGCATTGATGATGTTGCGGGCGATGCGGTCCTTCGCCGAGCCGCCGGGGTTGAAGTACTCGACCTTGGCCAGCACGGTGGCCGCGATGCCGTCGGTGACGCGGGTGAGTTGGACGAGAGGGGTGTTGCCGACGAGGTCGGCGACGCTGCGGGCGTATCGCACGGATGGATTCCTCGGTTGAGCGCGGGTCGCGCGGGCTGAAGGGGTCGACTGAGGCGAGCGCGAAGCGCTCAGCGACAACAGCGACAGGTCAGCACGTGATCCACGGTACCCCACTTGCGGGGAGGCCGCTCGGGTGTGTCAGAGGTGCACGGCCCCGTGCGCGGGGAAAGGGGTTGCCACCGGCATCCGTCTCGCGATAGTCACGAAGTCACGCATGCGAAGGAGAGGGATGCCGCACATCGATCGCTTGTCGAGGCTCGCCCGCGACCGGGGGGTCACCCTCGCCGTCGCCGAATCGCTCACCAGCGGAAAGCTCGCCGGCACCGTCGGCGCGGGCGAGAACGCCTCGGAGTGGTTCGCAGGCGGCGTCGTGGCGTACTTCACGTCCGTCAAGGAGTCCGTGCTGGGCGTCGAGCCGGGCGTCGACCCGTGCTCGGGCGCGTGCGCCGAGCAGCTGGCGCGCGGCGTCCAGCAACTCATGGATGCCGACATCGCCGTGTCGACGACGGGGGTGGGCGGCCCCGACATCGACGGCGGGCACCCGCCGGGGACCGTGCACATCGGCTGGGCCACGCGCGACGACGTAGGGAGCCTCGCGCTGAAGCTGCCGGGCGATCCCGCCGCCGTGCTCGAGGCGACGGTCGACCGTGCGGTCGAGGCGCTCACGCGGCTCGTCGCCGGTGAGCGCCCCTGACCCTTACAGCGGCTTTCCGCCTGTGACGGGCAGCACGGCGCCGGAGACGTAGGACGCATCCTCGGACGCGAGGTAGACGTACGCGCCCGCGAGCTCGGCGGGCTGACCCGCGCGGCCCAGGGGCGTGTCCTGCCCGAACGACGCGAGCCGGTCGGCGTCCCAGCCCGTCGCGGGGATGAGCGGCGTCCAGACGGGGCCGGGCGCGACGGCGTTGACGCGCACGCCCTTCGGGCCGAGCTCTTCGGCGAGCGCCTTCACGAACGCGACCTGCGCCGCCTTCGTCATGGCGTAGTCGATGAGCGAGGGCGAGGGCACGAACGCCTGGATCGACGAGGTGACGATGATCGACGCGCCGGGCTCGAGGTGCGGCACGGCGGCGCGAGCCGTGAACATCAGGCCGTACAGGTTCGTGCGGAAGACCCGATCCATCTCGGCCGTCTCGAGCGTCGCCAGGCTCTCCCGGTCCTTCTGGTAACCGGCGTTGAGCACGACGATGTCCAGACCCCCGAGAGCGCTGATCGTGTCATCGACGATGGATGCCGCGAACTCCTCCTCGCGCCCGTCACCTGCCAGGCTCGTGCCGGTACGACCCTCGGCGGTGATCAGCCGGACGGTCTCGTCGGCGTCCTTCTGCTCTTCGGGAAGGTGCGAGATCGCCACGTCGGCTCCCTCCCGCGCGAACGCGATCGCGACGGCGCGGCCGATCCCCGAGTCTCCGCCCGTAATGAGCGCGCGGCGTCCCTCGAGCCGTCCCGAGCCCCGATAGGAGTCCTCCCCGTGGTCCGGGGCCGGTGTCGTCTCGTCGGTCAGGCCCGGCTGCTTCTGCTCCTGGGCGGGGAAGCCCTCTTCGCGGTGCTTGTCGCGCGGGTCGTTGATGGATGCCATGAGATCTCCTTTCGCGGAGCTCTCAGGCTAGGCACGCGCCCCGAGAGGCGGCATCCCCTTGACAGGACTCACTCCTCGGGAGGGAGGGGCTCCTCTTCGGGGGGTTCGGGAGTGATGGTCAGCCCGTTGGGCCCGCTCGCCGACTTCATGAGATCTTCGACCCAGAACCGGTTGATGCGCGGCTGGCGCGTTCCGTAGAACTGGATCTGAAGCGGGATCGACGGGTGGATCCAGAAGCTGCGCCGGCCCGTGCCGTCGTTGAGGTCGACATCGAACATGAAGGGCTCCGACCGGCGGAGCTTGTTCATGATGACGATCCGAAGGTGCGCGAGTGTGCGGTCCTCGAGTTCGATCGAGTTGCCCGCCGTGTCGTAGATGAACCTGCCCACGACGCGAGCCTACCCCGCCGCGGGTCAGAGGAAGTCCGCGAGCCGGCGCTGCAGATCGTCGACCGCTTCGGAGGCGCCGTCCAGGCCCGCCGGCATGACGTCTGGGGCGTCGAGCACGACGAGGTGCGTGCTCGGGCCGAGCACGACGGCCGCTTTCGCGGCGCGGCCTTCGACCACGGCGGGAAAGCGAACGGTGTCCGAGCGGTGGTACTGGTTCAGCACCGTCACATAGGCCAGCGCCGCATCGGCGATCGCATCCGTCGTCAGAAAGCGCGTGCCGTTGATCAGCAGGTCTTTCATTCGCGCTCACCTCGATGATGGTCCGTACCGGGTCGGATCGGCCCGCAGTCAGTCAAGCCAGAGTGACACCGGCACCGTCCGCGGCGCACCCCGTTGACGCGATCAAGGGCGTTTGATAGCCGCGTGACGTGCTCGTCGAGCGGCGACCCGATACGCTGATGCCGTGGGCACGATCTACTACGGCGGTTCCGAGCCGATCGACATCGAAGACCGTGCGCTCGCGCACCTGAAGATCGTCATCGCGACGAAGCTGCGGCGAGGCGAGAGCTTCACGCTGTCGTGGAAGCACCCCGACGATCAGCCCGGCGGGCGCTCGACCATCTGGCTGCATCCGTCGATCCCGCTCCGCTTCACGTTCGACGAGCCCGAAGCACCCGAGCTGAGCCGCGAATGGCTCGAAGAGCTCGCCAGCTCGGCGCACTCGTCGGGCGGCATCATGCTCATCTCCGAGCACTTCGACACCGGCGCCGTCGAGGTTCCCCCCGTCGAGCAGTAGGTCTCGAGTCGCCGGCCGCGCCGTCACGA
>NZ_JBHJZS010000041.1:0-24473 GCF_042271185.1 Microbacterium sp. NPDC055910 | reverse complement strand
GCACGCCCGCCAGCCTACGCCTCGACCCACCCCCACCCCCTCCCCGCGAGACTGCAACGGCGCGCCGAGACTGCGGGTGATACCCACGGTCTCGGCGCGCCGTTGCGGTCTCGCGGTCACGTCTGTCGGCCCCGGAGGGCGTCGTAAGCTGGAGGGTATGCCCGCGCCCCGCATCGTCCTCGTCGACAAGCCGCAGGGGATCACGAGCCACGACGTCGTCGCGCGCGCCCGCCGCGCCTTCGGCACGCGCAAGGTCGGGCACGCCGGCACGCTCGACCCGATGGCGACGGGGCTCCTCGTGCTCGGCGTCGAGGGCGCCACGCGCCTGCTCACCTACATCGTCGGCCTCGACAAGACCTACGAGGCGACGATCCGGCTCGGGGTCTCGACGGACACCGACGATGCCGAGGGCGAGATCATGGCGACGACGGATGCCGCGGGCCTCGACGACACCGCCATCGCGGGCGCCGTCGCCGGCCTCACGGGACTGATCTCGCAGGTGCCGAGCACGTACTCGGCGATCAAGGTCGACGGCCGGCGGGCGTACGACCTCGCTCGCTCCGGTGAAGCGGTGCAGCTGAAGTCGCGCGAGGTCACCGTGTCCCGGTTCGACGTGCACGAGGTGCGCCGCCCTTCGACGAGCTCAGGGACCGGGGAAGCCGGCTCAGGGACCGGGGCTGCCGGCTCCGGGACCGGGGACGCCGGCTCAGGGACCGGGGACGCCGGCTCAGGGACCGGGGACGCGACGGGCTCAGGGACCGGGCCAGGGTCGCCCCAGGGGGCGATCGACCTCGATGTCGTCGTGGACTGCTCGAGCGGCACGTACATCCGCGCCCTCGCGCGTGACCTCGGTGCGGCTCTCGGCGTCGGCGGGCACCTCACCGCGCTGCGGCGCACCCGCATCGGGCCGTTCCCCCTCGCGCAGGCGGCGCTCATCGACGATCTCGCCGAAGCCGACGCGCTGACCCCCGCCGCCGCGGCGGTCGCCGTCCTGGGTCGCCTCGACGTGACCGAGGACGAGGCGCGCGACCTGCGTCACGGCAAGCGACTCGCGGATGCCGCATCCCGTCTGCCCGCATCGCCTACGGCCGCCGTCGCGCCCGACGGCGGCCTCGTCGGAATCGTCGAAAAGCGCGGGGCCGACGTCAAGAGCACCATGAACATGCCCGAGGAGGCAGCCGGATGATCCTGTGGTTCTCGATCGCTCAGGTGGCGGTCGCCGTCGTGGCGGGGCTGCTGTGCGTCGTTCTGGGGCTCGCCGGGCGGCGTCCGAGCGACCTGACGGTCGGCGCGCTGGCGCTGATCGAACTGCTGCTCATCGCGCAGGTCGTCAGCGCGATCGTCTCGCCGCTGGCGGGCAACCCCCCGACGGGGAGCCTTCTCGAACTGTGGGTGTACCTCGTCTCGGCCGTCATCCTGCCGCCGGCCGCAGCTTTCTGGGCCCTCCTCGAGCGCAGCCGCTGGAGCACCGTCATCATGGGCGTCGCGGCCCTGTCGGTCGCCGTCATGGTGTGGCGCATGCAGGTCATCTGGACGGTTCAGGTCGCGTGAAACCGCGCGCGCCGCGAGGGTGCGGCATCCGCCCTAGGATTGACAAGTCATGTCGTCGCCTGCTCGCCCCCGCATGACCGGCATCGGCCGCGTGCTCGTGATCGTCTACGCGGTCATGGCGCTCGCCGCCACCGGTCGCTCCTTCGTCCAGATCGTCCGCGAATTCGACGAGGCACCGCTCGCGTATTCGCTGTCCGCGCTGGCGGCCGTCGTCTACATCCTCGCGACGCTCGCGCTCGTGTTCTCACGATCGCGCACGTGGTATCGCATCGCCTGGGCTGCGATCGTGTTCGAGTTGCTCGGCGTGCTCGTCGTGGGCACGCTGTCGCTCGTCGTCCCCGAGATCTTCGGACACCCGACCGTGTGGTCGTGGTTCGGACTCGGCTACGTCTTCGTGCCGCTCGTTCTGCCCTTCCTCGGACTGTGGTGGCTCATCACCCACCGCACACGTCAGACGGCCGCCGACCGGGTCGTGGCCGCGCCATGATGATCTTCCGCTCCCCAGCCGAGGTGCCCGCCGGGTTCGGCCCGTCGATCGTCGCGATCGGCAAGTTCGACGGCATGCACGCGGGTCATCGCGCCGTCATCGATCGGGCCAGAGTGGATGCTGCCGCCAGCGGCGCGCGCGTCGTCGCGGTGACGTTCGACCGCAACCCCCTCGCTCTGCTGCGGCCGGACATCTGCCCCCCGACGCTCGTCGGCGTCAACCAGAAGCTGCAGCTGATCGAGCGGACCGGGGTCGACGCGACCCTCATGCTGACGTTCGACCGCGCTCTGGCCGACCTCACCCCGCGCGATTTCGTCGAGCAGGTGCTCGTCGATGCGCTCGGCGCGCGGGTGGTTCTCGTGGGCGGCGACTTCCGCTTCGGCCGCGGCGGAGCCGGCACGGTCGAGGTGCTGTGCGAGCTGGGCCGCGAGTTCGGCTTCGAGATGCAGGTCGTCGACGACGTGCGCGCCGTCGAGAGCGACCGGCGCGTGTCGTCGACGTGGGTGCGCGAGCTCCTCGCCGAGGGCGAGGTCGCGACGGCGGCGAAGCTGCTCGGCCGGCCGCACGCGGTGTGGGGAGAGGTCGTGCATGGGCTCAAGCGCGGTCGCGAGATGGGCTTTCCGACGGCGAACCTCGCCCCCGACCTCGAGGGCTTCGTGCCCGCCGACGGCGTCTATGCGGGGTGGCTCGTCGATGAGACCTCCGCCGACGGCCTGCGCCCGGGTGTCCGCCATCCTGCGGCCATCAGCGTCGGCACGAACCCGACATTCGACGATGTGCCCGTGCGGCAGGTCGAAGCCCACGTGCTCGACGAGACCGACCTCGATCTGTACGGTCACCGCGTCGAGGTGCAGTTCACCGACCGCGTGCGCGGTATGGTCGCGTTCGAGGGCATCGACGCCCTCATCGATCAGATGACCGATGACGTCGAACGGGTGAGGCGAACACTGACATGACCGATGACGAGCGCACGAACCGCGGCACAGTCTCCCTCGCGCGCAAGATCATCGTCGGCATCATCGTCGTCTCGTTCGGCGCGGCCGCCGTCGGCGGCATCGCGGTCCTCCTCGGCGGCTCGCTCGATGAGATGGGCGCACGCGTGCTCGGCACGACGGCGGTCATCGGAGCCTTCAGCGTCGCGGTCCTCTGCTGCGTCGCCCTCGCGGGGCGCCGCCTGCAGGCCTTCGGCCTGATCGGTGCGGCGGTGTCGGTCATCGCCGCCGCGCTCGTGGTGCTCCTGCTCTGGTACGAACCGGCGTCGTGGGAGGTGTCCGACAACCTGTGGCGTGTGGCCGGGACGGGCATCGCCATGACCGCGGCGTTCGCATTGGCCTCGCTGCTCCTTCTGCTCGCAGATCGCCGGCAGCCGGCTGTGCGATGGGGTCTCATCATCACCCTCGGCTTCTTCGCCGTCGTGCTCGGCTTGACCGTCTACCTCATCTGGTGGGGCGAGACGATCGACGACGACGCGTACGCACGAGTGCTGGGGATCTTCGCGATCCTCGCGGCGCTGGGCGCGATCGTCGTGCCGGTCATCTCGCTGCTGCTGCGGGAACGGCCGACCGCCGGCTCGCTGTCGCGGCAGGCCGTCGAGCGCCTCGACGCGGAAGCCGCGCGACGCGGTATCTCCCCGGACGCTCTCGTCGACGAGCTGCTGGCTGCTCCGCGCGCATAGACCTGCGCTCGAGGCGGCTCTACGATCGAGGCCAGACAGCGTTCTCGTCCGTCCACGGCGGGTAGGCTCGACGCTTGCGAACGGGCCGGTCCGTCGCACCGCACGCCACAGGGAGAACCATGAGCCGATCCGACCTGCAGACGCTCCCCGAGCGCGCCGTCGAACTGCTCGGCGGCGAGCCCGACGACACGACGCTGCGACGCTACCTGCACGGGCTTCCGGGTGTCGACGCCGTGGGGCTCGAACAGCGCGCGGCGGCGCTGGGCACGCGGTCCATCAAGACGTCGTCGAAGGCGTGGGCCCTCGACAAGATCATCTCGCTCATCGATCTGACGACGCTCGAGGGCGCCGACACCCCCGGCAAGGTGCGCTCCCTCGTCGCGAAAGCCCTGAACCCGGATGCCGCGGACCCGACCTGCCCGCGCGTCGCGGCCGTGTGCGTCTATGGCGACATGGTGCCGGACGCCGTCTCGGCCCTCGGCTCCGCGCACGGCGACCCCGACGACGGCGGAGTGAGCGTCGCGGCCGTCGCCACGGCGTTCCCGAGCGGCCGCGCGTCGCTGGCGATCAAGCTCGCCGACACCGCAGAGGCGGTCGCGCACGGCGCCGACGAGATCGACATGGTCATCGACCGCGGTGCGTTCCTCGCGGGGCGCTACGGCCTCGTCTTCGACCAGATCGCGCAGGTCAAGCAGGCGTGCCGTCGCGAAGACGGCACGTTCGCGTCGCTCAAGGTCATCCTCGAGACGGGTGAGCTCAACACCTACGACAACATCAAGCGCGCGTCGTGGCTTGCCATCCTCGCGGGCGGTGACTTCATCAAGACGTCGACGGGCAAGGTGCAGCCCGCCGCGACCCTGCCGACGACTCTTCTCATGCTCGAGGTCGTGCGCGACTGGTATCGCGCGACGGGCGAGAAGATCGGCGTGAAGCCGGCAGGCGGCATCCGAACGTCGAAAGACGCGATCAAGTACCTCGTGACGGTCGCTGAGACCGTGGGCGAGGAGTGGCTGCAGCCCCACCTCTTCCGCTACGGCGCATCGAGCCTGCTCAACGATGTGCTGCTGCAGCGCCAGAAGCTGACGACCGGACACTACTCCGGTGCCGACTACGTGACGATCGACTGATGGGCACCGCACGGGCGGTCCCCGAGCCTGCCGACGAGCAGCACCCGGGAGAGAAATGACATTCCTCGAGTACGCACCCGCGCCGGAGTCGCGCGCGGTGCTCAACCTGCGAGACGCCTACGGGCTCTTCATCGACGGCGAGTTCCGCGACGGATCGGGGGAGTCGTTCGCGACGATCTCACCCGCCGACGAATCGCACATCACCACGATCGCGGCGGCGACCGAGGCCGATGTCGACACCGCCGTCGCAGCCGCACGCCGTGCCTACGACAAGACCTGGTCCCGCATGAGCGGCCGCGACCGCGGCAAGTACCTCTTCCGCATCGCCCGGCTCGTGCAGGAGCGCGCACGGGAGCTCGCCGTCGCCGAGAGCCTCGACAACGGCAAGCCCATCAAGGAGAGCCGCGACGTCGACGTGCCGCTGGTGGCGGCATGGTTCTTCTACTACGCGGGCTGGGCCGACAAGCTCGACCATGCGGGGCTGGGCGCGAACCCGAGACCGCTCGGCGTCGCGGCGCAGGTCATCCCGTGGAACTTCCCGCTGCTCATGCTCGCGTGGAAGATCGCCCCGGCGCTCGCGGCCGGCAACACCGTCGTGATCAAGCCCGCCGAGACCACTCCGCTGTCGGCGCTCATCTTCGCCGAGATCCTGCAGCAGGCCGACCTGCCGCCCGGTGTCGTCAACATCGTGACGGGCGCGGGAGCGACGGGCGCGGCACTCGTGCGGCATCCCGACGTGAACAAGGTCGCCTTCACCGGCTCGACCGCCGTCGGCCGTGAGATCGCCAAGGCGGTCGCCGGAACCGACAAGAAGCTCACGCTCGAGCTCGGCGGCAAGGCGGCGAACATCGTCTTCGAAGACGCGCCCGTCGATCAGGCGATCGAGGGCATCGTCAACGGCATCTTCTTCAACCAGGGGCACGTCTGCTGCGCGGGCAGCCGTCTGCTCGTGCAGGAATCGGTGCACGACGAGGTCGTCGATCGGCTCAAGGAGCGACTGTCGACGCTGCGTCTGGGCGATCCGCTCGACAAGAACACCGACATCGGCGCGATCAACTCGCGCGAGCAGCTCGAGCGCATCCGCGAGCTCAGCAGCATCGGCGAAGAAGAGGGCGCCGAACGCTGGAGCGCGCCGTGCGTCATCCCCGACAACGGCTTCTGGTTCGCCCCGACGATCTTCACGAACGTGCAGGCGTCGCACCGCATCGCGCGCGACGAGATCTTCGGACCGGTGCTGTCGGTGCTGACCTTCCGCACGCCCGCCGAGGCGATCGACAAGGCCAACAACACGCCGTACGGGCTGTCCGCCGGCATCTGGACCGACAAGGGGTCCCGCATCCTCGCGGTCGCCGATCGCCTTCGCGCCGGCGTCGTGTGGGCGAACACGTTCAACCGCTTCGACCCGTCGTCGCCGTTCGGCGGATACAAGGAGTCCGGCTACGGCCGTGAGGGCGGCCGGCACGGCCTCCTCGCCTACCTGAAGGGAGGCACAGCGTGAGCAAGCGGCTGACTGTGCCGAAGACGTACAAGCTCTACATCGGCGGAAAGTTCCCGCGCAGCGAGTCCGGGCGCACCTATGAGGTGCTCTCGAAGAAGGGCGACTTCCTCGCGAATGCCGCGCTCGGATCCCGCAAGGACGCGCGAGACGCCGTCGTCGCCGCCCGCGGAGCCGTGAAGGGCTGGTCGGGGGCGACCGCCTACAACCGCGGACAGGTGCTCTACCGTGTCGCCGAGATCCTCGAGGGACGCCGCGCGCAGTTCATCGACGAGATCATCGCGCAGACCGGGGTGTCGTCGTCGGCCGCCGGCGCCGAGGTCGACGAGGCGATCGACCGCTGGGTCTGGTACGCGGGCTGGTGCGACAAGTTCGCCCAGGTCGCCGGCAACGGCAATCCCGTCGCCGGTCCGTACTTCAACATCTCGGTGCCCGAGCCGACGGGCGTCGTCGGCGTCGTCGCTCCGCAGGACACCGCGCTCGTCGGACTCGTGTCGGCCATTGCGCCCGCACTCGTGACGGGCAACGCGGTCGTCGTCGTGGCATCCGAGCGTTTCCCGCTCTCGGCGATCTCGCTGGCCGAGGTGCTCGCGACGTCGGACGTGCCAGGAGGAGTCGTCAACGTGCTCACGGGCTCGCCCGCCGAGATCGCGCCGTGGCTCGCGTCGCACCCCGACGTCAACGCCCTCGACCTCGTGGGTGCGGGCGATCTCGACTGGATCGATCTGCAGATCGCCGCCGCCGAGACGCTGACGCGCGTGCTCCCTCCCGAGAACGGTCCGGATGCCGCGGCTCCCGCGCTCGCGCGCATCGCCGCCTTCACCGAGACGAAGACCGTCTGGCACACCAAGTCCCTCATCTGACGCGTCCGCCGGAGCGGCGGCATCCGTCGAACCGTACCGATCGCGCCGTGCGTCGGTGTCCGGAGCGGCGGCATCCGTCGAACCGTATCGATTGCGCCGTGCGTCGGTGTCCGGAGCGGCTGCATTCGTCGAACCGTACTGATCACGTCGAACCGCACCGCCTCGACGTACGGTTCGACGGGAACGGTACGGTTCGGCCAACAAGGGGGGTAATTCGGCGACCACGGGGGTAGACGGACCGGCAGCATCCGTCGAACCATATCGATCCCGTCGAACCGCACCGCCTCGACGTACGGTTCGACGGGAACGGTACGGTTCGGCCAACAAGGGGGGTAATTCGGCGCCCAGGGGGTAGACGGACCGGCAGCATCCGTCGAACCGTACCGATCGCGTCGTACCGCACCGCCTCGACGTACGGTTCGACGGGAACGGTACGGTTCGGCGACCAAGGGGGGTAGTTCGGCGCCCAAGAGGGTAGAGGGAGCGGCTACGAGAGGGTGAGGCCGCCCCAGGCGCCGGGAACGGCGAGTTCGCCGTAGTGCACGTCAAGACCTGCCGGTGAGACCTGCGCGACGCACGCGAGCAGCGACAGCGTCGGATAGCCGTACGGGCGGTTGTCGCGGATGATCGCGCGGTCGTCGGTGCTCGGAAGCTCGGTCGAGCGCTCCAGGACCGAGAGCCACGGATGCCACCACGCGGCGTCCGCGCCCGGTTCGGCCGCGCGGAAGTGGTCGAGCCAATGCGCGATGCGCGGTGTCGTGGCATCGTCGACGTCGCCGTGCGCGATCATGTGCGTGCCGGGAGCGAGCCGTTGCGTGCGCAGGCGATCGCCGTCCCACGATGACACCCGCGCACTCCCCGGTCCGACCTCGACGAGGTTGAACCCGTGCGTCGCGGGGGACCTGGCGGGGGAGCGGCCCGCGACCGAATCCAGCACGATGCCGCCGCGCGACTCCAGCTCGGACTCGGGTCGCGCCGAGACGTCGGCGCGGTTGAGCAGCACGGCGAGCCGCCGCGTGTCGGCGTCGGCTGCGAGCCATGCCCCGCCCGCCCGGACGTCACGGACGCCGACGACGCCCTCGTGCTGCTCGGGCCACCAGCGCCCGAGTGGATTCCAGGGACGCGCGGGGTCTTCGTCGCGGATCGCGAGCAGACGGATCGCCTCACCCGGTGCATCGGGTACACGGATGACGACGGTGCACATGCGGTCTCCTGTCTCGTCGGGCGCGGTCGTGCCAAGATCGGATGATGTTCGTCGTGGTCGGAGTCACCGGCGGGATCGCCGCCTACAAGACGGTGCATCTCGTGCGCCTCCTGGTTCTGGAGGGGCACGACGTGCACGTCGTGCCGACGGCCGATGCCGTGCGGTTCGTCGGGTTGCCGACCTGGGAGTCGATCAGCCGCAATCCCGTGACGACCTCCGTCCACGACGATGTCGCCCGCGTGCGTCACGTCTCGCTCGGCCAGTCGGCCGACCTCGTCATCGTGGCGCCTGCGACGGCGAACAGCCTCGCGAAGATGGCCACGGGACTCGCGGACGATCTCCTCGGAACAACCCTACTCGCCACGGTGGCACCGGTCGTCGTGGCGCCCGCCATGCACACCGAGATGTGGCGGCACCCCGCGACCGTCGCCAATATCCAGACCCTCCAGGCGCGCGGGGTCACGATCGTCGGGCCGGATGACGGGGCGCTCACGGGCGGCGACACCGGTCCCGGCCGGATGTCGGATCCCGAGGCCATCGTCGCGGCGGCGCTCGCCGCGGTCGGTTCCGATGCGCGCGATCTCGCGGGGCTGCGGGTCGCCGTGAGCACGGGGGGCACACGCGAGCCGATCGACCCCGTGCGCTTCATCGGCAATCGGTCGAGCGGTCGACAGGGGGTCGCCGTCGCCCTCGCCGCCGCCGACCGCGGTGCCGAGGTGGAGCTCGTCGCGGCTCACGTCGATGACGGCGTGCTGGCGGCAGCATCCGCTCATCCCCGCGTGCGGATCGTGCGCGTGGGCACGGCGGCCGAGTTGCAGGACGCCATGGGGCCGGCGGCCGCGAGTGCCGACGTCGTCGTCATGGCAGCGGCGGTGTCCGACTACCGGGTCGCCGACGTGGCGGACCGCAAGCTCGCGAAGGAGGACGCCGACGGCGGCATGACCCTGCATCTCGTCGAGAACGACGACATCCTCGCGGCGCTCGCGCGTGGTCGCCGCGAGCGGCAGACGATCGTCGGGTTCGCGGCGGAGACGCCCGGTGACGGGGACTCGCTGCTCGACCGCGGGCGCCGCAAGGCCGCGCGCAAGGGCACCGACCTGCTCGTCGTCAACGAGGTCGGCTGGAAGAAGGGCTTCGAGGCCGAGGGAAACGATGTCGTGATCTTGGATGCCGCGGGCCGGATCGCCGCGAGCGCGAAAGGGTCCAAGCGCGCCGTCGCCGACGCGCTCTGGGACACGATCCGCAGTTCGCGAGAAAAGACATAACGAAAAGGTAACGACTGGGGCTAGGGTGGTCGCACGGCGTCGAAGACGATGCCGCGAAGCAGGAGGACCCGCCCGATGCCCGACCGATCCGCATCCGCCCGTCAGGGCGATCGGATGCGAGCGCTCGTCGTCGTCTGCGTGCTGTCGATCGTGAGCGTGCTCATCGCGCTCGTGGGGGCGACTCCCGCGCGGGTCGGCACGACCGAGCTGCTCGGAGATCCGCGCGCGCCGGGGGATGCGGCGTTCATCGCGAGCCACCGCGGTGGTGGTGCGACGGCGCCCGAGAACACGCTGCCGGCGATCTCGGCGGCGCTCGCCGCCGGGTTCGACTACGTCGAGGTCGATGTCGCACTGACGCTCGACGGCCACGCCGTGCTGATGCACGACGCGACGGTGGATCGCACGACCGACGGGCAGGGGCGGGTCGAGGCGCTGACGCTCGCGCAGATCCGCGAGCTCGACGCGGGGGCCTGGTTCCACCCGGACTACGCCGGCACCCGTGTGCCGACCGTCGCGGAGTTCCTCGATGTGCTCGCCGAGACGCCGCAACGGGCGCTGCTCGAGCTGAAGGGGGAGTGGGATGCGGCATCCCTCGCCCGTCTCGTCGACGAACTCGAAGCGCGCGACATCGAGCGCCGCGTCGCGCTGTCCAGCTTCGACGCCCGCACCCTTGCGCTCGCGGCGGACGCCTCCGATCTGGCTCCGCGGCTGCTCATCCTGCGCCAGCTTCCCCCCGACGTCGTGCGCGCGGCGGCCGAGGCGGGAGCGCGCGGCATCGTCGTGAGCCGCAGCGCCGTGCTCGAACAGCCCGGCATCGTCGACGAAGCGCACGCCGAGGGCTTGCGGGTCGTGGTCTACACGCTCAACTCCGACACGCACTGGGACGCCGTCACAGCCCTGGGCGTCGACGGGATCGTGACCGACGATCCCGGCACGCTGTCCGAGTGGCAGCAGGCGGTCGCCGGCGAGCGGTAGGGTCGGGGCGTCGCATCCGCCTCGGGAGGTTCCCATGTCATCGCGTCGCCGTCCCCTCGTGCGCGTCTCGGCCGTCGTCTCGGCGATCGCCCTCGCGATCCTGACGACCGGGTGCCAGCCCGAGCCCGGTCCGACCTCGTCCGGGTCGCCGTCGCCGTCGACCTCGCCCACCGCGACGACGACTCCCTCGGCCACGCCGTCCGTCACGGGCGATCCCATCGGCGACCTCGTGCTGCCGTCGGCATGCGAGGCGATCTACTCGCCCGAGATGCTCGCGACCCTCGAGGCCGAGGTCCCACCGCTCAACGACCCCGGCATCACGATGCTGTCGACCCAGAACGTCGAGGCGATCGAGATCCTGTCCGCCGCCGCCGAGACGCTGCGCTGCACGTGGGGCCCGCCGTCCGAGCGCGGGATCGCGACGAACGTGACGATCGTGACCGCCGAGCAGCGCGATGCCCTCTTCCAGGCGTTCGAGCGGGAGGGGTTCGCGGCCGAGGATCTCGGCGAGGGCACGATCCACCGGATCGAGCAGGAGATGATCACGCAGGACGACGAGATCGTCAGGCTCGGCGAGACGCACTACATCGGCGGCGACGGGTGGATCTCGACGCGCTGGATCAATGTCTCGCCCGAGGGGTACACGGAAGACATCGTCCGGTCGCTGTGGGACTGAGCGTCTCGACGCGCTAGGATGGTCGCCGGGGAGCCCGCCCCCGATGTCGCAGCTCGCAGAAGCGAGTGCCCGCGGCCGGAGGTGGCGAGATCCCGTCCGTGTCAGTGACGGCAGCCCAGCCGCCCGCGGAAGCACAAGCCTCGCCGGTCTCGACCGGTTCCGCCGGAGTATCCGGCGCAGATCCTCAGGAGGAGCATGCCGACCACGGCATCGACCACCGGCAAGTCGTCGCAGCGGCGACGCAAGCCCGCCTCGTCATCTCGGCGCGATGACGAAGCGCCCATCATCCCGATCCTCGCTCGCAAGGTGCGCGAGGTCGAGGCGAAGTCGCAGCGCGGCAAGCTCGGCCCGACCAACCGTGTGAAGTTCCAGGTCATCGCGTTCCTCGTGCGCGAAGAGCGCGCGCGAGTGAAGGCCGACACGTCGCTCGGCGACAGCCCGCGCTCCGAACTGCTCAAGCGGCTCGACGGCGTCGCGACGATCCTCGCCAAGACGGCGGCGCGCGACACATCGCTCATCCAGCTGCTCGAGGTCGACCAGGCGACGTCGCCGGTCGCCAAGCGCATGCGCCGCGACTGGCTGCTCGAGTCGGGTGCCGAGCTCGCACCCGACGAGCTCATCATCACGGATGCCGCACCCGTCGCGGCCCCCGTGGTCCCGGCCGCTCTCGCCGAGCGGCAGGTGATCCCGCCGCGCGTCGAGGCCCGCCGCGAAGCCAGCCCCTTCCTCGAGCCGGACCTCACGCTGCGCGCGCCCAAAGAGACGCCGCGCCGCCGACTCGACGGATGGGAGCTCATGGGCCCCCTGTACAAGGCCTTCGAGACCGGCGCCGGTGGCGGATCGGCCACGATGCCCCTCCCGCCCGTGCCCGAGTTCGACCGGATCTCGCCCAAGGGGCTCGAGGTCATGGTGCACCAGTCGCGCTTCCTCGAATCCGTGCGCGACGGGCACCGCACCTTCCTGCTCGCCGACGAGCCGGGCCTGGGCAAGACGGCGGAGTCGGTGCTCGCAGCATCCGTCGCCGGCGCCTACCCGCTGCTGGTCGTCGTGCCGAACGTCGTCAAGATGAACTGGGCCCGCGAGGTCGAGCGGTGGACGCCGCAGCGCCGGGCGACCGTCATCTCGGGCGACGGCGAGGACATCGACGCGTTCGCCGACGTCTTCATCGTCAACTACGAGATCCTCGACCGGCACCTGTCGTGGCTCTCGTCGATCGGGCTGCAGGGCATGGTCGTCGACGAGGCGCACTTCATCAAGAACCTGTCGTCGCAGCGCTCGCAGAACGTGCTCGCCCTCGCGACGCGCATCCGCGAGCAGGTGCGCGACCCGCTGCTCATGGCCCTCACCGGAACGCCGCTCATCAACGACGTCGAGGACTTCGACGCGATCTGGCGTTTCCTGGGGTGGACCAACGGTGAGAAGCCGGGCCCTCTGCTGATGGAGAAGCTCGACGACACGGGACTCACCCCGGCCGACAAGGCGTTCTATCCCGAAGCGCGCGAGGCCGTCATCTCGATGGGGATCGTGCGCCGCCGCAAGAAGGACGTCGCAGCCGACCTTCCCGACAAGCTCGTCGCCGACCTTCCGGTCGAGCTCGACGACGACTTCGGCCGGTCGATCCGCGAAGCCGAGCGCGAGCTCGGCGAGCGCCTCGCGGCGAAGTACCGCCGCATCATCGAGGCTCGCGGCGACCGGGGCCTCGCACCCGGCGAGGTCGACGACGACATCGTGCGTCTGGTCGCCCACAACGAGCTCGAAGAGTCCAAAGCCGCCGGCACGGGGTCGGAGAACGTCTTCACGATGGTGCGGCGGATCGGCCAGGCCAAGGCCGTGCTCGCGGCGGACTACGCCGCGCAGCTGCAGCGCTCGGTCGGCAAGGTCGTCTTCTTCGCGAAGCACATCGATGTGATGGATGCCGCCGAGGCGCACTTCGCCGCGGCGGGACTCAAGACGGTGTCGCTGCGCGGCGATCAGACGACGACGGCGCGCCAGCAGGCGATCGACGACTTCAACAACGACCCCTCGGTCGGCATCGCGGTCTGCTCGCTCACGGCCGCCGGCGTCGGCGTCAACATGCAGGCGTCGTCGAACGTCGTGCTCGCGGAGCTGTCGTGGACGGCTGCCGAGCAGACGCAGGCGATCGACCGCGTGCACCGCATCGGTCAGGACGAGCCCGTCACGGCGTGGCGGATCATCGCGGCGCACACGATCGACACGAAGATCGCCGAGCTCATCGACTCGAAGCAGGGTCTCGCCGCGCGAGCCCTCGACGGCGAAGCGCTCGACCCGCAATCGAGCGACTCCGTGCAGCTGTCGGCGCTCATGCACCTGCTGCGTCAGGCGCTCGGCGGGGAGTGACCTCGCGTCGCTAGGGTCGAGGGCATGGCTCTCGACCCTTCGGCCCTGCTCGCGGGTCCGCGTGGGCGGCGGCTGTGCCTGGAGTACCTGCTCGAAGGCGCGTGGTCCGGCGGTGACGACGCGGTGACGACGGCCTACTTCTGGGCGACGCGTGCGCTCGACCCGGATCCCGGCACGCTGTTCACGATCGGCGGTGACGCCAAGCCCACCGAGATCGTGGTCTCGCCGGAGGAAGCGGCATCCGCCCTCGCGACACTCGATGCTCCAGAGCCGACCGAGCGCTCACTGCGTCTGGCGCTGAGGGCATCCGTCGACCATGCGATGTACTGGCAGGCTCCGAACGGCGCAGACGCGCTCGCCGCGACGGATGAGCTGCGTCCGGTGCTCACGCGCGTCGCCGAGATGATCGCCGCCTCGCCGCACGCGCAGTGGTGGCGCTCGGGCGTTGCGCTGAGCGACCAGTGGGCGGTGCACTGGGGCGCCGGGTCGGCGACGAACGACGATCCCGCGGCGGCGCTCGCCGCGTGGGGCTCCGCTGTTCGCGCCGAAGAGGTGGATGCTGCGCGCGAGCGGCCGGCCGACGCGACCGCGCGCTTCAGCGGCACGTGGTGGTCCACGCCCTCAGCGGTCCTGCACTCGACGCGAAGCCTCGGGCGCATCGGCCCGTCGGAGTTGTGGTCCGTCGAGGACTTCGGCGGCTGGGATACCGCGATCGCGTCGCCCGTGCTGCCGGCATCCGCTCGTGTCCTCGAGATCGACGGCGCGGACGCGTGGATCGACCTGTGCCGGCGGCATCCGCTCATCGTGACCGCGTCGCGGCGACACGACTGGCACCGGGTCACGGGGCGCGACGGCGGGTGGGTGCAGCCGGACTGGGAGTTCGTCGCCGCCGTGGCAGACGGCGTGCACCTCACGGTGGCCGGGTATCTCGAGGCGGCGACGCGGCTGCTCGACGTCGATGACGGGTGGGGGAGCGTCATCGCGGGGTGGGCGCCCGACGCGACGTACTGGTTCGCCCGGACCCTGGTGGCGGGTCCGTCCGTCGAATGGATGCGCGACGCGGATGACTGGCACCGAGCCTGATCGCGCGACGCCGGACGTCTGGCATCCTCTGCTCGAGCGGCGATAGTGTCGAACCGGCACCGTCGCCGTACCCACGTACCGACAGCAAGGACCACAGCATGAAGATCGGCATCCTGACCAGCGGCGGCGACTGCCCCGGGCTCAACGCCGTCATCCGCGGCATCGTGCTCAAGGGAACGACGACCTACGATCTCGAGTTCGTCGGAATCCGCGACGGGTGGCGCGGCGTCGTCGACGCCGACTTCTTCCCGCTCACGCGGCACGAGGTCAAGGGTCTGTCGAAGGTCGGCGGCACGATCCTCGGCACGTCGCGGACGAACCCGTACGAGGGGCCGCGCGGCGGCGCCGAGAACATCGCCAAGACGCTGTACGGCCACCGCATCGACGGCATCGTCGCGATCGGAGGCGAGGGCACGCTCGCCGCCGCCGACCGGCTCGCGAAGGACGGCATCAACGTCATGGGCGTGCCCAAGACGATCGACAACGACCTGCGCGCGACGGACTACTCCTTCGGGTTCGACACCGCCGTCAACATCGCGACCGACGCGATGGACCGTCTGCGCACGACGGGGGACTCGCACCAGCGCTGCATGATCGCCGAGGTCATGGGCCGCCACGTCGGCTGGATCGCGCTGCACGCCGGCGTCGCGGCCGGCGCCCACGTCATCTGCATCCCCGAGGTGCCGCTGTCGATCGACGAGATCACGGCGCAGGTCATGCGCGCGCACGACCGCGGTCGCGCGCCGTTGGTCGTCGTGTCGGAGGGCTTCACCCTCAAGGGCATGGACGAGGCCTACAGCGACAAGGGTCTCGACGCCTTCAACCGCCCCCGGCTCGGCGGGATCGGCGAGGTCCTGGCGCCCGAGATCGAGCGCCTGACCGGCATCGAGACGCGCTCGACGGTGCTCGGCCACATCCAGCGCGGCGGGTCGCCGTCGGGCTTCGACCGCGTGCTCGCGACGCGGCTCGGGCTGCACACCGCCGACGCCCTCGTCGACGAGGCGTGGGGGCAGATGGTGGCGCTGCGCGGCACCGACATCGTGCGCGTACCCTTCGCCGAGGCCCTCGGCGAGCTCAACACCGTGCCGCTGTACCGCTACGAAGAGGCCGCCGCCCTCTTCGGCTGACCTTGCGGGGGCGGGACGGGCGGGCGTCGGGCTTGGGCGCCGGGTGGGCGTCGGGCGTCGGGCGTCGGGCGTCGGGCGTCGGGCGTCGGGCATCTGGCGCCGAACCCGACCCATTCCGTCGAACCGGACTTCGTCGACGTGCGGTTCGACGAGATCGGTACGGTTCGGGTATCTAGCACCATGGCTCGGGGCCTCGCCTGCGCGGCCCTGCGCGTCGCGCGAGCCGCGGCATCCGTCGCCCGTTTCCGGGTATGCCACGAACCCGACCCATTCCGTCGAACCGGACTTCGTCGACGTACGGTTCGACGGGGTCGGTGCGGTTCGATGTCACCGCGTGTGTTCCTCCACAGGTGTGCGCGAGAGCAGAGCGGCCACAGATGGCGGACGGGGAAGCAGATCGCGATCCCGCGCGGCGATAGTGGAGGGATGCTGCTTACTCCGCCCGCCACACTTGTGCTCGCGCGCGAGCACCCGGCTCTCGTGCGTCGAAGGGATCACCACCGCGTGCGCCCGGGTGTCTACGTGGACGCAGCGGTGTGGCGAGCGCTGCAACCGTGGGATCGGTACCTGCTGCGCGTACACGCTGTCGCCATCACGTGGAACGAGCCGGTGTTCTGCCTCGAGTCTGCCGCGGCCCTTCATGGGCTTCCGACCTTCGGAGAAGCCCGTCACATCCACCTGCTGAGTCCGGATGCCACCACCCGTCGCCGTGGTGATGTCATCGTCCACGGAGCTCGCGACGGCCGCCGAATCGACGTCGTCGAAGGCGTGTGCGCGACCGCGCTCACGGACACCGCCGTCGACCTGGTGCGGGTGCTTCCGCCCGCGTTTGCGCTCGCCGTCGCCGATGCCGCGCTGCGACACGGCGGCACGGATGCGGCGATCGACTTCAGCGCCGCCGGTCGAGCGCAGGCGAATCGCCGCGGCATCCGTCAACTCGACTGGGTCCAAGAGCGCGCGACAGCTGAAGCGGAATCGTCGGGTGAGTCCGTCAGCCGTGCGGTGATCGAGTGGCTCGGGTACGAACGGCCCGAACTGCAGGTCGAGTTCGAACACGACGACGGTACAGACCGCGTGGACTTCTTCTTCCGAACGGCGCGGGTCATCGGCGAGTCGGACGGGTATGGCAAGTACGACGCCTCGAATCGCGCGGCGATGAGGGCGCACTTCGTCCGCGAGAAGAAGCGTGAGGACCGCCTGCGACCCCGGGTCAACGGCTTCGGCCGCTGGGATTGGGCGGATACGCTCCGAGTCGAACCGCTGGACGCCAAGCTGCGCGCTGCAGGCCTCGCGCCCGTTCGTCCGCGGCACTCTTCGATGCTCGCGACGCTCGCCGCCAACCCGCGCTCGCTGCCGCCGAAACGAACCCGACCTGTTTCGTCGAACGGGACGTCGTCGTAGTCGGGTTCGACGGAAACGGTACGGTTCGGCGATCCGGGGCCGGATTGCGCGCCCGCGCGACGCCGAGCCCGCCCGCGCGGTCCCGACGCCCTCACGGGCTCCCGCGCGGGGCCGGATCCGCCCGCGCGACGCCGCGCCCGCGCGGGGCCGGATCGCCCGCCCGGCGCCGACGCCCGCGTGCCGCCCGCCCGCCCGCCCGCGCGGGCCGCCACCCGGGGCCGGTCAGTCGGCCACGCCGACCACGTCGAGCATCCACGCGAGCTCGAACGCGCGCTCGCGCCAGGCGTTGTAGCGACCGCTCACGCCGCCGTGACCGGCGACCATCTCGCACTTGAGGAGCGCGTCGGCTCCCACCTCGCGCAGGCGGGCGACCCACTTCGTCGGCTCGACGTACATCACACGCGTGTCGTTGAGCGACGTGACGGCGAGGATGCGGGGGTAGGCGACCCCCTCCCGCACGTTCTCGTACGGCGAGTACGTCTTCATGTACGCGTACACGCCGGGGTCGTGCAGCGGGTCGCCCCACTCGTCCCACTCGATGACGGTGAGGGGCAGCGACGGGTCGAGGATCGTCGTGAGCGCGTCGACGAAAGGCACGTCGGCGAGGATGCCGGCGAACAGCTCGGGGGCGAGGTTGGCGACGGCGCCCATCAGCAGCCCGCCCGCCGAGCCGCCTTCACCGATCAGCTGCGCCGGTGTCGTGTACCCCTCGTCGATCAGGTGGCGGGCGCAGGCGACGAAGTCGGTGAACGTGTTGCGCTTGTTCAGCAGCTTGCCGTCTTCGTACCACTGGCGTCCCATCTCGCCGCCGCCGCGCACGTGTGCGACGGCGAACATGACACCGCGGTCGAGCTCGGACAGACGTGCGACCGAGAACCCCGGCTCGATCGAGTGCTCGTACGAGCCGTACCCGTAGAGGTGCACGGGGCGCGGCGCGGCACCGGCTTCGCCGAACGAGCGCTTCCACACGAGCGAGACGGGGATCCGGGCACCGTCCTGCGCCGTCGCCCACACGCGCGCCTGCGCGTAGTCGGCGGGGTCGTAGCCGCCCAGGACCGGCTGCCGCTTGCGCAGGTGCATCCGCTTCGAGGCGAGGTCGTAGTCGTAGACAGTGCCGGGCGTCACGAACGACGCGAAGGCGATGCGCAGCATCGGGGGCGCCCATTCCGGGTTGCCCGACGCTCCCGCGGCGTACAGCGGCTCGTTGAACGCGATCTCGTCGACGTCGCCCGTGGCGTAGTCGAGCAGGCCGAGCCGCGCGAGTCCGCCGCGGCGGTACCCGAGCACGCCCCAGTCGCGGAAGGTCGACAGGCCGAGCAGGCGCTCACCCGCGCGATGCGGCACGATGACCGTGCGCTCGCCGCCCGGGTCGGATGCCGCGACGCGGACGAGTTCGAAATCGAGGGCTTCGTCGTTGTGCAGGATGAACAGCACATCCTCGCCGTCGATCACCGCGTGGTCGGAGTCGTACTCGATGCCCTCGGTGCGCGGCCACACGACGCGGGGCTCGCCGCGGAGGTCGTCGGCGTCGAGGAGCCACTCCTCGGACGTGATCGAGGACCCGAGCCCGATCACGAGGTAGCGGTCGCTGCGGGTGAAGCCCGCTCCGACCCAATACCGCTCGTCGGGCTCGTGGAACAGCTTCTGGTCGGAGGAGACGGGCGTGCCGAGCTCGTGCAGCCACACCGTGTCGGGCCGCCAGGCGTCGTCGACCGTCGTGTAGACGATGAAGCGGCCGTCGGGTGAGAACGTCGCGCCGGCGAACGTGTCGGGGATCTCATCGGGCAGCTGCTCGCCCGTCACGAGGTCGCGGACGCGGATCGTGTAGCGCTCGTCTCCGGCGTGATCGATGCCGTACAGCAGGCGCGTGCCGTCGGACGTGACCTCGAAGCTGCCGAGCGAGAAGAACTCGTGGCCCTCGGCCTCGGCGTTCCCATCGAGCACCACCTGCTCGCCGGGCACATCGGTGTCGGGAGAGAGCGACGGCGGCGTCCAGTCGTCGGGCGAGGCGAGGGGAGCGCGGCATTGGATGCCGTACTGCTCGCCCTCCACGGTGCGTCCGTAGTACCACCACTGCCCGCGCCGCACCGGCACCGACAGATCGGTCTCGAGCGTGCGGCCCTTGATCTCGTCGAAGATCCGCTCACGCAGATCGGCGAGATGCGCCGTGCGTGCATCGGTGTAGGCGTTCTCGGCTTCGAGATGCGCGATGACATCGGCATCGTCCTTGTCGCGGAGCCATTCGTAGCGGTCTTCCACAGCGTCTGCGTGGTGCGAGCGCACCGAGACACGCGGCGACGCGACGGGGGCAGGCAGGGCGGATTCGTGAGCGGTCACGGCACAACGTTAGCCGCCGCCGCGACGAGTCGAGTTGACCGCGGGCGGACCCGGTGTCAGGATTCTTTCTGGCCGGTTGCCGGTTCCTGAATTCTGGGTGAACTGTTCGTTCGTCACGTCGATATCTTCGGCATCACATCCTCATACGAAAGCGAACGTGGAAGCCGCAGCCCTCATCATCGTGCTGGTCATCGCACTGGCACTCTTCTTCGACTTCACCAACGGGTTCCACGACACCGCGAACGCGATGGCCACGCCCATCGCGACGGGCGCGCTCAAGCCCCGCACCGCCGTGCTGCTCGCCGCCATCCTGAACCTCGTCGGCGCGTTCCTGTCGACCGAGGTCGCGCGGACCATCTCGGGCGGAATGATCCGCGAAGACGAGATCTCGGCGACCGTGTTTCCCTCGATCATCTTCGCGGGACTGATCGGCGCCATCACCTGGAACATGCTGACGTGGCTGCTCGGGCTTCCCTCGTCGTCATCGCATGCCCTGTTCGGCGGACTCATCGGAGCCACGCTCGTCGGCGCGAGCGCCATGGCGATCGACTTCGGCGTCGTCATGAGCAAGGTGATCCTGCCCGCCCTCATCGCACCGCTGACGGCCGGCATCATCGCCTACACCGTGACGAAGCTCGCGTATGCCATCACGCGCCGTTACGACACCAAGCCCGACGGACGCGACGGCTTCCGGTGGGGGCAGATCTTCACGTCCTCGCTCGTGGCGCTCGCCCACGGCACCAATGACGCCCAGAAGACGATGGGCGTCATCACCCTGGCGCTCATCACGGTCGGCTGGCAGTCCACCGCGAACCCCGACCCGCAGCTGTGGGTCATCGTCGCGTGCGCCGTCACGATCGCGCTCGGTACTTACATGGGCGGCTGGCGCATCATCCGCACGCTGGGCAAGGGCCTCACCGACGTCAAGCCCGCGCAGGGCTTCGCGGCCGAGACGTCGACGGCGGCGACGATCCTCGCCTCGAGCGCCCTCGGCTTCGCGCTGTCGACGACGCAGGTCGCCTCGGGCTCGGTCATCGGCTCGGGGCTCGGCAGGCGCGGATCCAAGGTGCGCTGGCGCACGGTCGGCCGCATCATGATCGGCTGGCTGCTGACCCTCCCCGCCTCGGGAGCGGTCGGCGCGCTGGCGGCTCTCGTCGTGGTGTGGCTGGGCACGTGGGGCGTCCTGATCGACGCCGTGATCGCGCTCGTCATCATCCTCGGACTGTTCTGGCGCTCGCGACGGAACGTCGTCGACTCCGCCAACGCGATGAGCGATGTGGCCGAGTCCGGCCGGGCCGTCAAGGTCAAGCGCAACCCGCCCCCCACCCGCCGGCAGCGGGCGGTCGCGCGCGAAGAGGCCCGCCGCGTCGCCGCCGTCGAGCACGCAGAACGCAAGGCCAAGCGCGCGGCGGCGAAGAAGGAGCAGAACCGGTGATCACGATCGACTGGATCGCCTTCCTCGAGGTCTTCGCCGCGAGCCTCATCGCCGGAGTGCTCGTCGTCACCTCGTACGCCGTCGGGCTGCGCCTGCTCGTGCGCGCCGGCAGGGCGCCGGTCGTCGCGCCGGCCGAGTTCACCGACGCGATCACGGTGATCACCGAGAAGGAGGCACGCCGGGCCGAGAAGGCCGCCGCGAAGGCCGCCCGAAAGAGCCCACTGACCGAGGGGCAGAAGCGCCTCGCGCTCGTGGGCGCCTACGGATGCTTCGGACTCTGCTCGCTGGCCGTGCTCGGCGGCATCCTGCTCATCGTCTTCAACCACTGAGCGTCGCAGGGTCGCCGTAGGCTGACCTCATGGTCACGACCCCACCTCCAGGCGCCCCGCTCGCGTCGCCCGAGGACGCTGCCACCGGGGACTCGGCGCCCGTGCAGTTCGGCCAGTACCCGCCCGCCCGGCGGACGATCCTGCACCTGAGCGACACGCACCTGCTCGCCGGCAACGCGCCGCTCGCGGGCCGGATCGACACCGAGGCGAACCTCGTGCGCACGCTCGAAGCGGTCGAGCGGATGCGACTGCGGCCCGACGCGATCGTCTTCACGGGCGACCTGACCGACCTCGGCGAGCCCGAGGCCTACCGCGCGCTGCGCACTGCGGTCGAGCCCGTCGCCGAGCGTCTGGGCGCCCCGATCGTGTGGGTCGCCGGCAACCACGACGAGCGCCCCGCGCTGCGCGAAGCGCTGCTCGGCCTCGCCCCGACCGAAGACGCCGTGACGGGGGCGTGGGACCTCGGGGGGCTGCGCCTCGTCGCCCTCGACACGACCGTGCCCGGCTGGCATCACGGCGAGCTCGACGATGCGCAGCTCGCCTGGCTGCGCGATGTGCTCGCCGAACCGGCACCCTTGGGCACCATCCTGGCTCTGCATCATCCGCCGCTGCCATCGCACGTGCGGCTGTTCGACATCCTCGAACTGCGTGAACAGCACCGCTTCGCCGAGGTCATCGCGGGCACCGACGTGCGGGCCGTCCTCGGCGGCCACCTGCACTACTCGACGAGCGGCACGTTCGCCGGCATTCCCGTGAGCGTCGCGGCCGCGACGTGCTACACGATGAACCTCACCCGGCCCGCCGCCGAGGTCAACGGCACCGATGCGGGGCAGTCCTTCCACCTCGTGCACGTGTACGACGAGACGATCACGCATTCGGTCGTCCCCGTGCTGGACTCCCCGACGTCCGACGGCTTCTCGCAGGAGTGGCTCGACCGCATGGCGGCGCTGTCGCCGGCCGAACGGCTCGAAGCGTTCTCCCGCAAGCGCGCGCCGTAGCCGCCTCGTACAGTCGAGGCGAGCGACCCGCCGCCCGGGACGGTTCGCGGACACCGGCGCGCGGGTAGGCTCGGGGGCATCCCCTCCCACAGAGTCGTGACCTACAAGGACGCCCGAATGACTGCCGACGCGACGCCGCTCACCCGTACCGAAACCGATTCGCTGGGATCGCTCGAGATCCCCGCCGATGCGTACTGGGGCGTGCATACCGCCCGTGCGTTGGCGAACTTCCCGATCTCGAAGCGTCCCATCTCGGTGTATCGCGACCTCGTCGTCGCGCTCGCGATGGTCAAGCAGGCCTCAGCGCGCGCGAACCGCGAGATCGGCGTGCTCGATCACGAGCGAGCCGACCTCATCGACCGCGCGGCGCAGCTCGTCATCGACGGCCAGCACCACGATCAGTTCGTCGTGGGCGTCATCCAGGGTGGCGCGGGCACGTCGACGAACATGAACGCGAACGAGGTCATCACCAACATCGCGCTCGAACTCGCCGGGCGCGAGAAGGGCGACTACGCGTTCCTGTCGCCGATCGACCACACCAACCGCAGCCAATCGACCAACGACGTGTACCCGACGGCGATCAAGATCGGCTTGAGCCTCGACCTCAAGACGCTGCTCGACGAGCTCGACCTGCTGCGCAACGCGTTCCTGAACAAGGCCGACGAGTTCCACGACATCCTCAAGGTCGGGCGCACGCAGCTGCAGGACGCCGTTCCGATGACGCTCGGGCAGGAGTTCAACGGGTTCGCCACGACGCTCACCGAAGACCACAGTCGCCTCACGGAGAACGCGAAGCTGCTCCACGAGATCAATCTCGGCGCCACCGCGATCGGCACGGGGATCACGACTCACCCCGAGTACAGCAACACGGTCCTGCGGCACCTGCGCGAGATCAGCGGACTCGACATCGAACTCGCGACCGACCTCGTCGAATCGACGAGCGACACGGGCGCCTTCATGTCGTTCTCGTCCTCGCTCAAGCGCAACGCGATCAAGCTCTCGAAGATCTGCAACGATCTGCGTCTGCTGTCGTCAGGGCCGCAGGCCGGCCTCGGCGAGATCAACCTGCCCGCGCAGCAGGCCGGCTCGAGCATCATGCCCGGCAAGGTGAACCCGGTCATCCCCGAGGTCGTCAACCAGGTCGCCTTCGCGGTCGCCGGCGCCGATCTCACCGTCACGATGGCGGCCGAGGGCGGGCAGCTGCAGCTGAACGCCTTCGAGCCTGTCATGGCGCACTCGATCTTCCAGTCGATCACCTGGATGCGCCGCGCGATGTGGACCCTGCGCGTCAACTGCGTCGACGGCATCACGGCCAACCGTGCCCGGCTGGGCGCCATGGTGGGGTCGTCGGTGGGCGTCATCACGGCCCTCACGCCGTTCATCGGCTACTCCGCGGCCGCAGCGCTGGCCAAGACCGCCCTCCTCACCGGCCGCAGCGTCGCCGACCTCGTCGTCGAGGCCGAGCTGATGTCGGCCGAAGAGGTGGCCAAGCAGCTCTCGCCCGCGCGTCTGTCGGGGCTCGAGGCGGTCACGGCGGCGATCCCGATCGTGCAGAGCGCCGAGGACATCGTCGCGTCCGAAGAAGCCTGACCGCCCCGCATCCCACACCGGGGGTGTCGCCCTCGATACGCTGGACGACGTCAGATCCAACCAGGGGGAATCGCATGACCGATCCGAACACGCCCGGAACCACGCCGCCGCCGGCGGCAGGCGCACCGCAGTACGCGCCCGCTCCTCCGCCCGGAGCAGCTCCGCCCGCACAGCCGACCGTGCCGGGAAAGACCCTCGGCATCGTCGCGTTCGCCGTGGCCTTCTTCGTGCAGATCGTCGGGATCATCCTCGGCATCATCGCGCTCGTGCAGAGCAAGAAGGCCGGCCACAAGAACGGCTGGGCGATCGCCGCGATCATCGTCGGCGCCGTGCTGCTCGTCGTCTCGGCCATCATCGTGATCGCCGTGATCATGTTCTCGCTGAACGCCGTCGCGGATCTGTGCAACGGCATGGAACCCGGCGTGTACGAGCTCAGCACGGGTGGCACGATCACCTGCGACTGATTCGCCGACGAGAAGGGCGACCCGCGTGAGCGG